>JAHDGC010000032.1 GCA_020627865.1 Saprospiraceae bacterium
TTGAATTATCAACCGAAGAGAACACTGCGCATCGTACTTTTTATGAATGAAGAAAATGGCCTAGGTGGTGGTCGTTCCTATGCAGCAGCTTCCAACGCCAAAGGCGAATATCACATGGCTGCTTTGGAATCAGATGCAGGGGGGTTCACGCCAAGGGGCTTTAGTTGTACGGCAGATGAATCTGTGTTCAAAAGTAAATACAAGCAACTTACCAACTGGGCACCACTGCTCGAACCGTACGGCTTATCCTTAACGACGGGTGGTTCTGGTGCTGATATTAGCCCGTTGAAGAGTCAGAAAGGCTTATTGATCGGGTTCCGCCCAGATTCTCAACGATATTTTGATTATCATCATACGGACATTGATACTTTTGATGCGGTGAATAAAAGGGAGCTGGAGCTTGGGGCGGCCTCGATTACGGCGTTGATTTATTTGATAGATAAGTATGGGATTGAGTAGGTTGTTCCTCCATAAGCAGAACTAAAAAACATCACGCATCACAAATCAGGTGCGTAATGTTTTTTTCATAGAAATTAATATTCTAATACTGTTCTGACTTTATCAATTTTTTAAATTTCGGTAGTCTTCTGTTTGCAAAACATAAAAGTAAATCCTCGACAACATATTACTACTGCGTTCCTCTCCCAGTTGAATTTCGTTATGCATGCAAACAATGATTTCACAAATAGTTATGATATTAACACATTAGCATTTGAAACAGGTTCATAAAATGAAACGAGCCAATTTTTTATTGATTTTTGATTAGTAATTATTTAAAAGTAACAATACACTTGCCTTTAAATAAAAAATATTGTTATCAACAAAGAGGCGAACAGGAATAAAACACCCCCATTCCTTTATAGGCTTTCACCATTTTGGGAACAACCTTTCCTCTTTGCTTTAACAGAGCTATACAGCTCAGTATCATGGCAAATAATAGGAATACAAGCTTGCTCACTCTGATTACCGCTCTACCACAAACCGTTCAACTTGTATCCAGTTTCCATTTTGAAACTGCAAGAAATACATCCCAGCAGCTAAATCTGAAACATTTAAACTTATATTAACATCAGGAATTATTTTTTCCAACATTATTTTCCCATGCAAATCAACAATGGTAATTTGGCCATCAACGAATGTAGCATCAAGGTTGATATTCAGGACATTGCTCGCAGGGTTGGGAGATAAGTTAACCTGCCCCAATGCATCTGTTCCTACAACACTTTTTATCTTATCCATATCTGGGGAAACTTTGCCCCTAACATGGCTATCGAACTCTGGCAAAATACCATCACAACTCCCCTCGTATATTTTTATATTCTTGAAGTAGGAATTCCCGTTTTTATAACCACCATCATGATCTGCAAGGAAGAAAAGCCGATCCATTGCTCCCGTGTAGTATTGTCCGACAGGAATCGTGTAGGACTTCCAATATCCAAATTCTGTATAATTGTTGTAATCGCTTATTCCCCAATTTTGTGTACCATAAAGTTGGAAGGTAAAATCTTCAGAGTAAGCACTATCATTATCAAAACCAATGGCATGAATTTCTCCTTGTGCTGTGCAGGCAAACTCAAATTCAATTACCGTATTTGCCGTGATGGTATAATCTAAGGCAATAGATTTCCAAGCATTGTTATACACTACGATATATCCATTTCCAACAGTATAACTCCCCGCATCTTCCCCATCTCCATAAGGAGAAACCGTACAGGCATTCAAGTCAACAGACACACACTCGTTAACACAAGCAGGACAGGAGCCACCACAATCTACACCGGTTTCATCACCATTCTGAATTCCATCATCACAAGACGGATCTGAAATACAAAAGGTTGTTGTCTCCGAGTTTCCAAATTCCCCACCAGAAGCCAGTACCATACCGCTTCCGGTTGTCAAGGTATAGGAGCCTTCGCCATAAGCACAGCACATCCCATCTTGATAAAGGTCTTGCATCACGAGGTCATAACATCCACCATTCAGGCAGATATCTTCCACAACAGTTGCACCATCAGCCTCATTATCATAAGTCCCTCCAGAGGCTACTGTTGTATTGCCAGAAAGAATAAACCAACTGGTTTCTTCCGGGTAATTATCCAGTACTAAGGTCAAGGTAAGGTTATTACAAGGCGGACAAGCCGGACAATCTGGGCCACCACAATCGACACCTTCTTCTGCCCCATTCCAGATGCCATCATCACAAGTTTCACAAGCCGGACAATTAGCCCCACCACAATCAATATTTTCCTCGCCTGGATCTAGCTCTCCGTTATCGCATGTTCCTGGACATGGGCTCAAGCAGGTTGCGTTGGCAATATTATTTCTAATTAAAGCCCCAGGTTGCTCTCCGAATCCAAGATTAAAATCAACAATATCGCAACCATAACTCATAATGGAGCCACTTCCGTCAGGGTTAGGATCTGGGGCAGGACAATCCCCCGCAATGATACCACAATCCTCAATAGCCATGCCGCCATTCCAAGCACAGGCATTGGTATGGGGAGAACCTAAAAGATGCCCCATCTCGTGGGTAAAAATATAAACAGACCAAGAATATTCCGGTACATCATTGTAATAAGGATCAATGCCCGTGAAGCACATGCTGGCTCTAGGGTCGGGGTTACAAAGTCCATCAAGGCCAGCAGCAGCCCCACCGAGATTAACAAAACTTACCAAGAAGGCAAGGTCTCCATTATACGAAGTCCTATAGTTTTGAAATTGCGTGAGGTAAGTAATACTAGAACTCCCACCATAGGGGCTTGAGCTTGTCCAGACAAACAGTTCGGATAAGGAAATTTGGATGCCATCGTTGGCATAAAGTGTGGCAGATTGGTTAAAAAGCCCCGTGATATAGTTAGTCGTTTCACTACCTTTATTTTCATAAATATCCGTATTGACCTCGATGTAAACACCTACACAATTTCCGGCACCACGATTAGTTGTTGCATGGGCATTTTTGCGGATATGAGGCCAATCATCATGCTGTGTGCTACATTCATAATTACGGTGCACATTCCTATCCTGATCCAAGTAGAGAATATGTTCGTTTTCAGGATTATCTCCTTCCAGTTTCCCCAACACCAAGTTTCCTTGCCCATCAGCAACAAAGCCGGTTATTTCATTTTCAAAAATACTGATGGCGACAAGGGAGTTTTCAATACCTTTAATTATTCCTCTGTAGTGTAAACCCTGCCCTATATTTATAGGTGTTTTCTCATCGCTGGTTTGCACACGGAAATCTGGTGCAAAAATATCCACTTGTACAAGCTCAAGCATAAGATCTTGTCTGTATAAGCTGGGAACCCGCAAACTGATTGCCTTATTGTTAGCTTTTAGAACATCGTGTAAGGCTTGTTGGTCAGCTTTTAAAATAGTCGCTTGCGAAACGATTTTTTTTATATCATTTCTTTTATCGACAGCACTATGGTTGTTTTGAAAGAGGTGAACTGGGATAAAGCTTGCTCCTGTAGCTTTATAAGTTTTCACCATTTTAGGGATGGCCTTTTCTTTTTGTTGTGCGAAGTTCGCATAGCTTAGGAACAGGGCGAATAAAATAAGTGTAAGGTTTTTCATTTTGATTTATTTATAGAAATTTTTGCATTTATGGTTCTTAATAACTGTTATTTTATTAGCTTGAATTAAGTTTGGCAAATCTGAATTCTCAAAACGCTCCGCTTCATCTGCTTTAAGTTTTGTAACTATAAGTTCTTTAAGTACTTCTTTATCAAAAAGATGAGAACGCTCTTCTCCTTGAATATCAGCAAATGGGTTAGTAAACTCTTGTACATCCTTTGTACAAGAAGAAAATACTGCTATTGATAACAATGTAAACGAAATAAAAAAAATAATTTTTCTCATTTCTATTTTATTTAAATGATGTAAAAAATCAATGCCTTGTATTCTTACAACGAAGCAAGCACATGATTACAACAGTAAAATTACAAGAAGAGGCAAAGGCAAGATAGCCCTATCCGACTAACGGTAGGGTCAATCAATCCAACGGTTGGTTCAATATTATGATAGGATTTTTTATAGCTTCAAAAAAGGAACATCATCTACTACTACAAATTTACTCACCTAATTCTTGTTGCCGCATTAAATCCAAAAACGCCTGCCTTCGCCTTCTGGATACGGGAACTTTACTGTTATTAGACATTTCGATGATGCCTTCCCGATGGTAACGCTGGATGTGATCCATATTGACAAGATGAGATTTATGGGGAGTGTAAAAATCATAATCTTTTAATAGCTTAATAAATTCCCCGAGGTTGTAAGAACTAATGATGCTGGTACCGTTTTGTAAAAATATTTTGGTACACCCCTTTACACCTTCACAGTGTACGATTTGTTCTGTAGGCATGAACTCTATACCAGATGCAATCGGGATACCGATACGGTTTTTCTTGTTGCCAGGTTCTTTCAATATCTTGAGTAGTTGTCGGTTCGCAAGATGGCTATCTTTAAGCGAAACCACTCTCTTGGCATTATTTACAGCCTTAACCAATTCCGCAACCTGAATAGGTTTTACAACATAGCCCAATGCACAAAACTTGATGGCTTGCAAGGCATACTCATCAAAGCCCGTAACGAAGATGATTTCAAAATCCAGCTTCGGAAGCCGCTCCAGCAGGTCGAAACCGCTTTCTCGGGGCATGGCTATATCAAGAAATAAAATATCTGGATTCTTCATGCTAATGAGATCAAAAGCGATGTCGGTGTTATTTGCAGTTCCGGTAATTGCTATTTCTGGACAATACTGGTGCAGCATATCTTGCAGTAATTTAATTGCTTTGGGTTCGTCATCAACAATAATACCTTTATACATCTGTAAATATTTTTTATTCTAAAAAAGGGATTTCAATAATTACCCTGGTTCCGGGTTCATCCCTACCAGGAAAACAATCTTCAGTTTTTATGGCAATAGATAGATCGGTCATTTTTTCCAGCACTTCTAAGCGCTCTTTCACAATTTGCGTACCTCTGGATTTATAGTTTTTTGTAGATTTTTGTTTCAATTCAGTTGCCCTTTCCCTTCCAATGCCATTATCTTCAATGATGCAAATCAGTGCCTCTTCTGCTTCTTTTATAGCAAAGGAGAGGTAGCCCTTTTCCTTTTTATGGAACAAACCATGATTAATGGCATTTTCTACAAAAGGTTGAAAAAGTAAAGATGGGATGAGGGTATAAGAATCGACTAGCTCATCATCTATTTCATAGCTTACATCGAAACGATCTTCAAACCGAATTTTTTCCAATTTGATATACAATTGAATCAGCCTTATTTCATCTGCCAAGGGGATAAATTTATTTTTGGAAGACTCCAAGAATAGACGCATGAGCAATCCAAATTTCGCCAGATAATCATCTGCCATTTCGATCTCTGTATTCCTGATAAAAAACTGAATGGCACCGAGCGCATTAAAAACAAAGTGTGGGTTCATCTGCGACTGAAGGGCCTGGAGTTCTAATTCCGCCATTTTTTTGTTGATGCGGTTTTTTTCTCTGGCCGTTCTCCGAATAGCACGAACCCTTAAGGACACCACACCATAGAACATTGCTAACGATACAAAGCCCACCAGAAGGTAGAACCACCAGGTATTCCAACAAGGCTTCTGAATTGTAAAATGGATGCTCCTCAGGGGCGGGCTTCTCCGTCCATCTTCATCTCCTGCAAAAATTTTAAATTCATATGCTCCAGGAGGTAGCCTAGCATATTGTACAGAGCGACCTTCCGTTTGCTTCCTCATCCGCGTTTTCAAGCTTATAGTAGTAAATGATCCGGCCAAAATTTTTGAATGAAATGGCGGTAAAATCAAATTCAATATCATTCTCATTGTATCGAAACACCATTTCTCCTTGAGTGTAATCACTCGGCGTTCCATTATTTCTCATTTCCTTCAGGTGTAAAATAGGACAAGATTCATCCGTGAACTGTTCATTCTTGTCAAATATCGTCACCCCGTTATTGGTTCCCGCAAAAATGTAATCTTTATTCACAAAAATGGCATTCACTTCATTAGAAGCCAGACCATCTTTTATAGTAAACCGCCTTATCAATCTGGCTTGTTTCGCATTACTATCAAACAGTATTTTCACAAAACCTTTATTCGTTGCAGCCCATATGGTGTCCTGCTCGGTGGCTATATCGGTTACAATATCATCCTCCGTGCCCGAAATCGTGATAACCTCTCCACCTGGCATAAGGCCGTAGATTCCATAACCATCTGTGCCTCCCCAAACTATTCCTTGCCCATCCGCATCAAGTGCCATTACCTTTTCCGACAGTAATTCATGTTCCCCTGCCATAATGAGGAAGCCTCTCCAATCCCATTTCCACAAACCGTTGTCCAAACCAATATATATTTCTTCTATACCTGGAGAAGCAACAGCATTTGCCCGCCCCTCCCATAAAACTTTGACGTCAGCATAATCTGGACCACAGAACTCAAAATAACTTGTTGCAGCACTTGTAGAAATATAAAGCCTTCGCTGATTTTGGCTCCAGAACATATCCTTGACACTGCTTGTATATTTCAATAACGTTGTGTCTTCTAGCCCAGAAGTAGAGGTCACGATATCTGCATCAGGTATATTTTCAAAACCGTTCCCTCTCTGGATATACGTAGTCCCATCATTGCCAACAAAAAGCGTATTATGTTCGGTAATTTTTATATCCGTAATTCTGTGCGTGGCAGCAGAGGGCAATCTAAGTGTATACACACTATCCAAGATAAATTGATATATCTTTCCCCCATAAGTTCCCCAATAAACCGTTTTATCGTTCCCCCCCAATGTCATTACCTTATCCCTAACCGGCGAGTCCGCAAGTTGCCGTGCATTCCTTGCTTGCGCTGTCAACAAAAATAACCCGTTATCCCTTGTCGTTATCCAAAGGTTATTTTCCCTGTCTTTTATTGTCCACCCCACTTCATTCGCCTCTGATAACAATGGATCATAAAAGAAATCCTTTTCATTTTTCAAGGCTTTATCAAACTCCCTGTAATGATACCTCCCCGAATAGTGAATACTAATATCCCCGAGCCAATGATGGATTTTCGTTGTACCGCAATCTCGGCGATACTCTTGACAATCCCTCTCATTCCAATACCAATACCAAGCTCCATACTCGCTGAAATAGTATAGTTTTCTTTCTTTGTAGAGGAAGGAGTTATTATTTGTCCGCACGACATTCATTGGGTTTTCTAGTACATGGGAATCACGTAAGGTAGCATCCCAATTCAATTCTTTAATGTATGTTTTGCTCACCTCCATAAACCCATCTATCCCCATTGGTACAACCTCATTATAATCACCATAACTATACTCATCCCCCCTTCCTACCACATCAATGCTATCTTTCAGGTATTGATCGTACTTTTTATAGGCGTCAATCTTCATTTCATATAAACTATCCCCTACCACGACTCCAATGTGATCCGGATACTCATCACTCGTAGATTCTAGATAAACAAAACAACTGTCCGTATTGATTGAATTTTGATAGAACAAGCGAAATGGATGGCTGAAATCAAGCTTGACTTGACGAATGCGATCATCTTTAATATAAACCAGTTTATCCGAAAAACCATAGCACCAGATCCGACCATGCTCATCTTCCTCCATATGCCAGATGTCATTGGTTGGAAGGCTATCTTTCACTGTAAAGTTCTGAAATTCGTATCCATCAAATTTTGAAATGCCTCTTTCTGTAAACACCCATAAATAGCCCTTACTATCCTGAATCACACCGTAAAGCGAATTTGTAGGCAAACCATCATCTACTGTATAGTGCACATAATTGTACGTATATTGTTGTGCAAATATAGACAAAGGGAATAGGCAAAGATATATAATGGTAGGAATAGACTGGGGCGATAGCATTTGGTTTAATCTTTTGCAAAATTTGTTTTCTTACTTTAGGGCACCAATATACATTGATTTATCTTATTTTGCACCAAACTTATTACTAATATTTTATTTTCATAATAGCATTTTATACATTTAATGGTTTTACCCACAAAAATAATAGATACCTATAAAATAAAAGTTCGTACACTTTACCACTATTGATAATCAAACAGTTACTGCAAACATCTAATATATAATTTCTATGATAGCGCAATCATAAATCAAAGTATTGAAGAAGAAATCTATATACAATCATCTTTTTTTCTTATTTTAGCGAAAAAATTATTCATGCATCCTACTAAAGAAAAGCCAGACATAAAAATCCATGATCTGGAATTTGAATTGATGATTTCCGAAAAGGAAATTCAAGACAGAACGAATGAAATTGGCCATGCACTAACCCAGAAATTTAAAGACAGCGTTCCGGTTTTGCTTGGTATACTGAATGGCTCGTTTATTTTCATGGCAGACTTGATGCGTGCATGTGATATGCCTTGTGAAGTTTCCTTTATAAAGCTGTCTTCTTATAGCGGAACAACAAGCACAGGTATTGTAAAATCTATTATCGGTTTACAAACTGATCTAGACGGCCGAGATGTTATCATTATAGAGGACATCATTGATTCTGGGGAAACCATGCATCAGTTCCTCCCTCAGCTGTTGGATATGAACCCGAGTTCCGTTACGATAGTTTCCTTATTGGTAAAACCAACCGCCATGAAGCACGATATCCGGGTTGATCATGTCGGGTTTGAAATTCCGGAGAAATTTGTCGTTGGTTATGGCTTGGATTATAATGAGCAAGGAAGGAACCTGAAAGATATTTATCAGTTGAAGAAGGGTAGCTAAAAAATAAACCGTTCTGCAATTATGGCGGCTTTACCCAATATCATTCTTATCATCGTTGGAATCTATGTACTGATTTGCCTACTGGTTTATCTGTTGCAGGATTTGTTTTTTTTCAGACCAGAAATCTTACCGAAACATTTTCAGTACAAGTATCCCTTCCCCTTTGACGAATTGAATTTTGATATGGAAGATGGTGGCCGTATCAATGGCATTCACTTCAAGGTGCCTAATGCCAAAGGAGTAGTTTATTATTTCAAAGGCAATTCCAGAAGTATTAAAGGCTGGGGAAAGTTTGCAAGAGATTTCGTGGGTAAGGGTTATGATTTTTTTATGGTAGACTATCGAGGTTTTGGAAAAAGTCGGGGTAGCAGAACAGAAACCAGCCTTTTCAACGATGGACAACATGTGTATAAATGGCTCAAGGAGCAATATGAGGAGGAACACATTGTCATCTATGGCAGGTCATTGGGCAGCGGAATTGCGACACGAATTGCATCGTGGAATGCTCCTAAAATGCTGATTCTAGATTCTCCTTATTTTAGTTTTTTAAAACAAATCAAACGGTTTGCTTTTTTGCTACCCATCAAGTGGATTTTGCGCTACCCTATTCGTACAGATCAATTTATAAAAACGGTTAATTGCCCTATCTTTTTCATTCATGGCAATAAGGACAAACTTATCCCACACCAACACAGTGTTATGTTACAGGAATTACAGCCTCAAAGCAGTAAACTTTTCACGATACCGGGAGGGGGACACAATAACTTGCCTAAGTTTCCGGAGTATCATGATATTTTGTATGATATTTTGAATGAGGAACTGGTGGAGCAATAAATTGCCATCGTTCTCCTTTACTTCCTAAAGGACTACCAGTCCGCAAAACAATCTTATAAAAAGAATAAATGTATATTAAACAGTTTTATAATCGCAAAAACAACCACAACAATAAGTAGCCGATAGGCCCAACGATCGGCATTTTTATATTTGGATGCATACTCTGCCGTAAACCAGCCTCCTGCAGTTTGCCCTATGGCTATTATCGCCCCAACTTCCCAACGGATCAAGCCCTTCCATTGGAAAATAGCAAGCACTAACAGCGTATATACTGCCACAACAAAATTCTTTACACCATTTGCATCTGTTAGTCCATAACGAGCCAGCAACACCATAGTCACCAAAAAGAAAACCCCCATACCCATCTGGATAAATCCGCCATAAAAGCCTAGTGCGAGAAAAGCCGGAATCATAATCCAAGGGCTTCGCGGTTGGCTGAGGTCTGTTTTGCGCAACCAACGCTTGGGTTTCACCAAAATCACAAACAACATGAAAACCATCATGTAGCTAAAAACAGTCTTGAACTGTTCATTACTCACGTAGACTGCTGTTAGCACGCCTCCGATAGCCCCGATGATACAAGGAACAGTAATAGATATACTCTCTAATGGCTTCAGAATTCCGTTTCGATAAAAGGATAGAGAACCCGCGACTGTTTGAGTGAAGACCCCTACCCGATTGGTACCATTGGCCATATTTGGCGGCAAGCCGATAATCTCGGTAAGGATCGTTAGGGTAATAGCGGAACCATTTCCCGCAAGCGTATTCAAAGCCCCAGCGAAAGCACCACCGATGATGGCAATAGCATATTGATAAGGCTCCATTTATGCTTCGGACTTTATCGTTTGGCAAAGCTCAACCAACACACCACCTGCCGTTTTGGGATGTACAAAACATACCAGTTTATTGTCTGCCCCTTTTTTAGGTTTTTCATTTAAAAGTCTAAAGCCTTCTTCCCGGAGTCGTTCCATCTCCGCTTCGATGTCCTCTACCTCGAAAGCAATATGATGGATGCCTTCGCCCCTTTTTTCCAGAAATTTGGCAATGGGACTATCGGGTGCTGTTGCTCCAAGGAGTTCAATTTTATTAGGGCCATTTTTAAAAAAAGAAGTAATGACCTTCTCCGAGGCAACCTCCTCCGTCTTGTAATGTTTTTTGCCCAATAGTTTTTCGAATAAAGCATTTCCCGCATCCAAATCCTTTACGGCAATACCGATATGTTCTATTTTTTTCATTGCACAAAAATAGCAGGTAGTTTCGTAAAAATCATAACAAAAGTAAAATTATATTTTATTATTAACATACAGAATATTAGGATTGGCCTAAAATATCATCTACAATATGGCTTGTTATTCATAACAAGAAATATTCATAGCCTAGCTTGCTTTTTTACAAATTATATTCATTAGATTTGCGCAAAAAACACCATACACACGAAAACAAAAAACAACACACACTAAAAACATATAAAGCCCTGTAAACCTACACAAGATTCATTTAACATAACACATATATAATTACATTTAAAATGAAAAACTTTCAAATTTTAACACTGAGCTTGCTTTTCTTCTCCTTGGTAATTTCATCTTGTAAAAATGATGACGAGGAAACAGGTGATTTTTGTCTAGATTATCACTGGGAATACCAAGGAACAACCAACACGGATAGCTGGTCAACTTGCTATGCTGATTGTGGCGGACAAACCCAATCTCCAGTCAATATTACAGGAGCCGTCATTGATGAAGGTTTATCTGCCATAACAACCAATTACGAGAGTGCTCCAATTGAATTCACCAACAATGGACACACCTTGCAGTTCAATTACAAAACAGGTAGCACAATAAACTTTAGCGGAGATGACTACAACTTGTTACAATTCCATTTTCATACCGGCTCCGAACATACTGTGGGCGGTCAGCAGTTTCCGATGGAGATCCATCTTGTCCATGAAGATGCCACGACTGGTAACCTAGCGGTCATCGGGATATTTTTTCAGGAAGGCAACGAAAATGAATTCTTAGCAAAATTCATAGATAACGCTCCTTCTACCGCAGATGAAACTTTCACCTCTACCGATTCGATAAACGTAGCGGAATTGTTGCCAGCAGAAAACGCTTACTACACTTATACGGGTTCCTTGACTACGCCTCCCTGCTCCGAAGTCGTCACATGGCTCGTCATGAAAACACCTATAGAAGCTTCAAGCGGGCAGATTGAAAAAATACAGGGTATTATTCAAGATAATTATCGCCCTGTTCAAGCCTTGAACGATAGGACTATAAAAGAATTTAATTAAAGTCTACACAAAATTTACTTGTCTAATCCAAATACCATATTACGTATAAAACAATATGGTATTTGGATTATAAACTTCCCGTCCGGCCACCATCAACTGGTAAATTAATACCGTTAATATAACTCGCGGCAGGACTCGCTAGAAAAGCTACGGCTGCTCCAACTTCCACTGGATCTGCAAAGCGCTTCATCGGCACACCGGCCTCCAGTTTCGCGGTCATTTCATCCAAGCTTATAGACTGTTTCTTAGCTCGGGCTTCCACAATCGAATCCAAGCGACTTGTTTTTGTAAATCCGGGTAATACATTGTTTACCGTTATTCCAAACTGGCCAACCTCACCTGCTAATGTCTTTGCCCAATTGGCAACGGCAGCCCTTGTAGTATTACTCACCCCCAGATTTGGGATGGGAACCTTTACAGAGGTAGATATAATGTTCACAATACGGCCATATCCGACTTTTTTCATTCCAGGCAACACAGCCTGCACCAGCATATGATTGCAGATAAGGTGATTGTGAAAAGCCGTTACGAATTCTTCCGCTTTTGCCTCAACGATAGCACCACCCGGCGGGCCGCCTGTATTATTAATCAGGATATGCACTACCTTACCGGCCGTAAGCCCCAATATTTTTTTGCGTAAATCAGCACTATCGGAAAAATCCGCGACCAAGAAATCATGATCTTGCTCAGGCGCTACCCTATCTAATTGCCCCAAAGCCTCAGATAGCAAATCTGGACTTCTCGCCACCAAGGTAACATTTGCCCCTAGGCTGGCCAATTCTTGTGCAGTAGCCCTTCCGATACCTTTACTGCTCCCGCAAACCAATGCATTTTTTCCAGCTAATGAAAGATCCATCTGTTTTGTTTTTTAATCCGATGAAATTACTCGAACGTCGTAAGCATTACGACGCTACAGATATATTTTGTAAAAATCGTTTATAATACGCTAACTTACGATTCAATGATCCGTAAAACTAAGAAACAGAATCCACACCAAAAGCAGAAATGAATTTTTTTCATAAAAAAAGTACAGAAAACAGTTGCTTTCCTTTACTTTGCAAAAATACAAGCATCTGAAATCTAGCATCCAATATCAAAATGAGCGACGCGAATGATCTAAAATCTAATATCTAGCAATCTAACATCTAAAAAAATGAATCCAATACTCTCAAAATACGCTGACCTTCTCGTTAACTATTGTGTCGAAGTTCAAAAAGGAGAAAAAGTTTACGTTTGGAGTACCACACTCGCCGAACCCCTCGTCCGCGAAGTATACCGTGCAGCCCTTAAAGCTGGCGGCATCTGTGAAGTACAACTCGACTTCCGAGAAAAAAACCGCATCTTCATGCAGGAAGCACAAGAGGAACAGCTTCATTATCCGCCCACCCTTCAGAAAAAGGCGATGGAAGAATTTGACTGCTACCTTTACATTAGGGCACCTTACAATCTCGTTGATGGGCAAACCGGAAACCCAGAAAAGCAAAAGGCCAGAAATAAAGTCATGGCTCCCATTTCTAAGCGATACTTTGAACGAACCGGTACTAGAGAATTAAAGCGTAATCTATGCCAGTACCCCACCCAAGCGGCTGCCCAAAATGCTGGGATGCCACTCGAAGAATACCAGCAATTTATCTTTAATGCCTGCAAACTCTTCGATGAAAACCCACAACAGAGCTGGCTAAAAGTACGCAAGGATCAGCAGGCCATCGTGGATTTGCTCAACAGTCGAGAAAAAGTACAGTATAAAGGAGACGGTATCGACATCAGTTTCAGTACCAAAGGGCGTACTTGGATCAACTCAGATGGTCAAACCAACATGCCGTCGGGCGAGGTGTATACTTCTCCAGTGGAGGATTCCGTCAATGGGGTTGTCCGCTTTTCCTATCCGGCAGTTTATATGGGACAAGAAGTGGAAGATGTTACCCTTTGGGTAAAGGATGGCTATGTCGAAAAATGGGAGGCCAAGCGAGGAATGGATTTTTTAAACCATATTTTCGGACTGGCAGGCACGAGACGTTTTGGAGAAGCGGCTATTGGTACCAATTACAATATCAATCGCTTCACCAAGAATATTCTTTTTGATGAAAAAATAGGCGGCACTATACATATGGCGCTCGGGCAATCTTATATGCAGTGCGGTGGCAAGAATGAGTCTGCTGTCCATTGGGATATGATCGGGGCAATGCAAGATGGCGGAGAGATTTATGCGGATGACGAGAAGATTTATGAGAATGGAAGGTTTTTGGTGGGATAATTCGGAGTTATTTAAAAATCTAAAATAGAGCACCGTAAAGCATTCCACCATTGAGTTGGCTGTAAGCATTACGACCTGACTTGCGATGTCTTTAAAATATTCGTATATTTGTTTGCAACAAATGTTTGTAATTAATATATACAATATGACAAAATTGCGCTCCATCAAGCAAATCATTCCGGCCGACAAGGTAAATATGGGTGGCATTTTACTGGATCAACCCTTGCCTTATCGAGGTATTGACCAGATTGATCCGTTCTTGTTGGTGCATCATTTGCACAAAAAATTTCCTGGTGGGCAACAGCAACGAGATGTCGGGGTTCCGCCCCATCCACACCGAGGATTTGCGCCCGTCACCTTTATATTTCAGGGTGGGGTACATCATCGGGATTCTATGGACAAGAGCAGTATCATCTATGGTGGCGGCACGCAATGGATGCATGCAGGTAAGGGCATTGTGCATAGTGAAAGGCCTCCGAAAGCAGTAGCGCAAGAAGGTAAAGATTGGGAGTTGATCCAGTTCTGGGTCAATGTTCCGGCAAAATATAAAATGACTGATCCGGCATATCTGCCACTTTCTTATGAAGACACACCAAGTGTGAACTCTAACGATGGCAAGGTTGAAATCGGGGTGGTTACAGGAAATTTTAAGGGAATACAGGGAAAAATTGAGGCCTTCTCCCCTATTCTAGCCCTTCGGCTGAATTTTGAAAAAGATGGCAAGGTCAATATTCCTATTCCACAAAATTTCAATGCTTTTGTGTATCAGCTGGATGGGAAGTTAACCGTAAACGGGGCACAAGAAACTAAGGCTAAAGATCTCACTTGGTTAGAGAATGACGGAGACAGCATAACATTAGAGGCATGTGAAAATACAAGAGCTATCCTTCTCGCCGGAGAACCCATCAACGAGTCCGTCGCGACTTACGGCCCTTTCGTAATGAATACCCAATCCGAAATTCTCAAGGCAATGCAGGATTACCAAATGGGTGTAATGGGTCAGTTATCTGAAAAATTTGATTGATATGGAACGTAGAAATTTTGTGAGAAATACCGCCCTTGGCTTTACTAGCTTTCTAGTATTTCCCCGCCTTGTTGCTTCCAATAATACCGCCTCCTCAACTTATGCTCAGTTGATCCCTATCCATGAAAACCCAGGACAAATTCGGCATGGGTTACTACAGTTGCCACAACTTGACACACCTACGCCAGTGCTTTCTTTCGATTGGTTAAAAGACGTGAGTAGAAATGTCTTTTTTAAAAATGGATTTGGTGCCAGCATGGGCAAAGAGGACATGGAAATAACATCTATATTGCTAGAAAATAAAGATCACAATTGGGCTGACGCTATACAAATTCAACAGAAGCAGGAAGCCACCGTTATTTTAACCCAAGAAAGAGAATGGCAATGCAAGCATCATCAGAATGAAATTATATTGTTACAGAATAATAGACATCAAGCCATAAATTTTTCCTTTGGCAATCTAAACCACTCGGCAAGGCACCTGTATAGCCCTTCTGGAAAACGTGAAGTATTTATATACCTACTTGCCGGCATAATTAAAGTCAATGGTCGGTTGCTGGAGGAAAATGTTGGTTTGGGCCTACAAACAGGCGATGCTGTTGTATTTGAGGCCGTACGGAAAAGTCAGTTTGTTTTGATGGAAAAGCCATTCTCAAGACCGTATTAACTCTATCCGCTCCAAATCATCCAAGATTTTATTAAAAAACGAAGCCGACTTTACCGCTTCCTCAATAATCTCCTCATCGTCCTCGATTTCATAACAAAGTGCATTCAAACGAATGTGTTGTTCTATTTCTACAAGTTCTTCCTCCGAGTTTGCCGATGCGACATATTCAATGATTCGCATCTTCAAACTATCAATGTTATCTGCCATTAAAATATAAGTTATCAAAGTATGAAATAAGGCTGGCAATGTAATCATTTAAATTTAAATAACAAATTTTTTACACAAAAAACACATTTACACATTTATATTGTTATACAGTGAAAAAAAACGTAGAGTCGCAATGCATTGCGACTCTACGTTTTTTTTCACGAAATCAATAACCATTAATCCTCCAAAAACAATTGTTTCATATCCACCTTGTTCCGCACGATGTCTTCCACTTGGCCGATTGGTATCCGCTCTTGCTTCAAAGTATCCCGATCCCGGATCGTTACCGTATCATCTTCTAAAGTATCAAAATCTATCGTGATGCAATAAGGTGTTCCGATAGCATCTTGCCTTCTATACCGACGACCAATCGCATCCTTTTCATCATACTGGCAGTTGAAGCTATGCTTAATATTGTTATAAACTTTTCTCGCCTTTTCCGTTAATTCTTCTTTATTTCTCAACAATGGTAACACGGCACACTTCACCGGAGCCAACGCAGGATGAACCTTCAACACGGTTCTTACAGAATCTTTTCCCTTGGCATCTGGAACGGTTTCTTCCTGTAGGGCATGACTCATCGTTGCCAAAAACATCCGGTCACAACCAATAGAGGTTTCTACAACATAAGGCACATAATTCTTATCCAACTCTGGATCAAAATACTGAATTTTTCTTCCGGAAAGTTCCTGATGACTGCTCAGATCAAAATCTGTCCGAGAATGGATGCCTTCCAACTCCTTAAACCCAAATGGAAAATCAAATTGAATATCCACCGCAGCATTCGCATAATGCGCCAGATTATCATGATCGTGAAAACGTAATTTTTCTGCTGGATGCCCGATAGCATTGTGCCACTTCATCCGTGCGGCTTTCCAGTATTCATACCATTTCATTTCATCTCCGGGGCGGATGAAAAATTGCATTTCCATCTGCTCAAACTCCCGCATCCGGAAGATAAATTGTCGGGCAACGATTTCATTCCTGAAGGCCTTTCCAATCTGCGCAATTCCGAATGGAAGCTTCTGGCGAGAGGTTTTTTGTACGTTTAAGAAGTTCACAAAAATACCCTGAGCCGTTTCTGGACGCAAATAAAGCTTGCCTTCTTCCCCCGCAATATTCCCCAACTGCGTAGAGAACATCAGATTAAACTGCCGCACATCCGTCCAGTTTTTGGAGCCAGATTCTGGACAGGCAATTTCCAGCTCTTCGATCAGGGTTTTCATCCCCGGCATGTCACTATCCCGCATGGCATTGGCCAACCGCTTGGCGATGGTTTCATGTTTTTCCAAGTTTGCCACAACCCTCGGGTTCGTTTTCCGAAACATGGCTTCATCAAAAGAATCCCCAAAACGTTTCTTCGCCTTCGCCACTTCCTTATTGATTTTTGCCTCTATCTTGTCCAGATAATTTTCTACCAGTACATCTGCCCGATATCGTTTTTTAGAATCCTTATTATCCACCAAAGGATCATTAAAGGCATCGACGTGGCCAGAAGCTTTCCAGGTTTTTGGATGCATAAAAATTGCGGCGTCGATACCCACGATGTTCTCGTGCATCTGCACCATAGATTTCCACCAATAGGACTTGAGGTTGTTTTTCAACTCTACCCCATAAGGGCCATAGTCGTACACGGCACTCAGCCCGTCATATACTTCACTGGACTGGAAGATGAAGCCATATTCTTTACAATGGGCTACTAGTTTTTTAAATTTGTCGTCTTGTCCGGCCATTTTGTTATCTTTAATTTTAATTATTTTATTGTAGATCCAATCTCAAACTTGGGGTACAGCTTAAAGCTATACCCCAAGTTTGTTTGGGTTAAAACTCACTCTTAAAATGAAATGCCATCTTCGGAAAATTCTCCTTCGCCATTTTCAGCATCCATGCTGACTCAGCTAGAAAAACTAATTTCCCATCCTTATCTCTGGCAATATCATTTTTTCTTCTTTGCAAAAAAGCTTTCAGTTCCTGTTCATCTTCACTGCTGATCCAACAAGCCTTATGCAAATTCAGCGGCTCGTATTGGCAAGAAGCGCCATACTCGTGTTGCAGGCGATATTGGATCACTTCAAATTGTAGCGCCCCCACCGTACCGACAATTTTTCTACCATTGAGTTCTTTGGTAAATAATTGTGCAACACCTTCATCCATCAATTGCGTAAGTCCCTTGTTAAGTTGTTTTGACTTCATCGGGTCGGCATTGTTGACATAACGAAATTGTTCCGGAGAAAAACTGGGTATGCCCTTGAAATGCAATTGCTCCCCTGCTGTTACGGAATCTCCAATTTTGAAATTTCCGGAATCATAAAGCCCCACAATATCCCCCGGGAACGCCTCCTCTATAACCGACTTTTTCTCTGCCATAAATGAGGTCGGGTTCGGAAACTTCATCTTTTTCTGCGTCCTGATATTTATATAGTTTGTATTCCGCTTAAACGTCCCAGAACAAACCCGCAAGAAGGCAATCCGATCTCTATGCCGAGGATCAATATTCGCATGAATTTTAAAAACAAAACCCGAGAATTTATCTTCCTCTGGCTTCACCAATCTTTCTTCCGTAACGCGAGGTAATGGATTTGGTGCAATTTCCACGAAACAATCCAACAATTCTCGCACGCCAAAATTATTAATGGCACTGCCAAAGAAAACGGGAGATACCATCCCTTCCAGATAATAATCCTTCTCAAATTCTGGATATAATCCCTGCGCTATTTCCACCTCTTCTCGCAATGTCTCTGCCTCTCTTTCTCCGATGTATTTATCCACTTCGGGCGAGTCCAAGGCCAGCTCAATCGTATCCTCTTCTTGCTGCTTTCCATGCGGGCTGAAAAGGCACAACTTTTTTTCATACATGCTGTAAACGCCCTTAAAACGTTGCCCCATTCCTATCGGCCAACTCAAGGGCACCACGCTCAAACCCAACTTTTGCTCTACTTCCTCCAACAAATCAAAGGCATCCTTTCCTTCCCGATCCAGTTTGTTTATAAAAACGATAATCGGCGTATTCCGCATCCGGCACACCTTGACCAATTTTTCCGTTTGCGTTTCCACACCCTTTGCCACGTCAATCACCACGATCACACTATCCACAGCTGTGAGTGTTCGAAAAGTATCTTCAGCAAAATCTTGGTGACCCGGCGTATCAAGGATGTTGATTTTCATTCCTCGATATTCAAAAGCCATCACCGATGTAGCAACCGAGATCCCCCGTTGGCGCTCTATTTCCATAAAATCAGAAGTAGCACTCCGCTTGATCTTGTTCGATTTTACAGCTCCGGCAACCTGAATGGCACCACCAAACAGCAGGAGTTTTTCCGTCAGGGTTGTCTTTCCGGCATCCGGATGCGACACAATTC
>JAHDGC010000860.1 GCA_020627865.1 Saprospiraceae bacterium
TATCATGGAAAAAGATGACGTCAACATGGGTAATTTATTATTTTAATTTGCCTTAAGTGCAAAATTATCCTTTACATATTTCTCATTGCAAACCCACTCCATCATTCAGATAAAATATTTAACACGCATTTTATCTACAAAACAAAAGTAAGCTTGTTTATCATAAAAAACATTGATTCAAATCAAGACTTTTTAATCCGAGATAAAGTTTCTGGTGTCATGCGAAGATAGGAAGCAATGTACTTGCCGGGAATTTCTTGGAAGAGTTGCGGACTTCTTTTTAGGACACGCTTGTAGCGTTCTAGTGGAGAAGCGGTTAGGATATCGATTTCTCTTTCGATTTGTTGGTAGATGAGCAATTCGGTTATTTGTTGCCAGAGGATAAAAGCCTTCTCATCTCCGGTGACAAAATCCATAAAGATTTTTTTGGGAATAACTTTGAGTTCACATTTTTTCAAGGCTTGGATATAAAACGGAGACGGTTGTTCGCTGATAAAAGAGTCCAAAGCAGTAATAAAAGAATTTTGATAACCAAAACGAATCGTATGTTCTTCAAAATCATCTTCGATAAAAATACGTAGACTTCCGCTGACGACGAAATAGAGATTTGTATCGGTGCTGCCTTTTACCTTGAGGTATTCTTTTCTTTTGAGCTGTACATTTTTTGTCCAAAGGCTGGCTTGGTCTATTTTTGCTTTGAGGGATTGGATTGGGTTCATCGCTGCTTACAGGTTATTTTTATATTTTTTTCTACAAACGTTCCAGAGACTTGCGTTTCTGGCAAAGATATATCGTTCCTATGGAACTCTCCTTGAATTAACTCGCTTTTCGAACCGCGTAGATCAGCTCATCCAAGTAAACCTCATTTTTAAAAATCGTCTTTTCCAATCTTGCTTCCAAAACAAAACCAGCCTTTTCCAATACTTTTTGTGAACCAGTATTGGTACCATAAGGCCGGGCATAAATCCGGCTAATATCCCAATTTTGAAAACCATAATCTACCATCTGGATCACGGCTTTTGTCATGATGCCTTTCCCCCAAAAGGGTTCTCCTAGCCAGTAACCTAGCTCTGCATTCTTGCAATAAATATCCGTTCCGGGATGCACACCAATTGCACCAACAGCTTCCCCTACGACATCAATGGCCAAGATGCGATATGGTTTTTCTTTGGTCGCAAAACCGATAAATTTTTCGCCTTGTTCATACGTGTAAGGGTTGATATATTTATTGGACATCATCGCTGCGATTTTTGGGTTGTCCGCATATTTTACCAAGCTGTGAAGGTCATTTTTAGTCCAAGCTCTTAGAGAGAAATTCATGTTGATTAATTTATTAAAAAATATCGTAAAGGTCTGAATCAGAACCTGCCTGCATAGCGCAATCAGGCAGGTTCGCTGGATTTGCTGATTTCCTGGATTTTTTACTCGCCAGAGTATTACATTTCATTCACAATAGCAATTGCCCACTCATCTTTCTTTTTCAATAAATTCCGCAAGGCATGTTTGATGATCCATCTTCGTTCTTTCCCAGCATTTGGCAACCAATCTTCAACCACAGCTTTCCCAACATCCAAGTTATCTTTTAAAATATCATGCAAACAATTGGCAACAGATTTTTGAACATACTTGGATGCATCATCTTTTAAGGCATTCAGAATTGGGACAATTGGTCGGGGATCATCAATAAACATTTGTAGCTTTTTTGCCCAAGGTAATCTTGGCCGAACACCTTCACTAGCGAGTCTACGAACATGCTTATTTTTATGCTTTGCCCACCGCAACATCACCTTCAATGTCTTTTTCGGATACTGTTCTATGAAAGGACGGATGGTATATTCTCCAGTATTGCGTTTTGTAATTTCTTCGATAGCTTTTATGGAAATGTCAAAATCATCAAGGCCATATTTTTCGACATATTTTGCAATCGGCATAATCCAATAAAATTCGGTGAACATGCCAGTTTCTTTTTCGTTTTCTGGCCCCAGGATTTTTAACAATAATTTTACATTTTCAACATAACTGGCTTTTAGGTTTTCACCTAACTTATCCGCCATCCATTCTACCCTAGCCTTTAGTTCTAAATCATTGACGCCTTCGTCAACTTGTTGGATAAATAAAGCTGCATTAAAATCTGGTTTTTCACCCCTAATTTTATCGGCCAGCATTTTGGCGAGTTCTTTATCGAACCAAAGTTTTAATTGTTTGTATGCCATTTTAGATGATTTTGTTATTTAGAGCCTCTCTTAACTATCGCATACCGATGCTCATCACAAAAAATACCATTTTTAAAAACGGCCTTTCTCCCAATCCCTTCCTTCACATAACCATTTTTTTCCAACACGCACATCGAAGCAATATTAAAATCAAAAACACAAGCTACAATTCTAACCATTTCCAATTCCTTAAAAGCATAATCCGTAGCCAATTTTACAGCAACTGTTCCAATACCTTTCCCCCAATATGCTTCCCCTATCCAATAGCCCAATTCAGCCGTATGGCGATAAACATCTTTCCGCCTTATCATGCCAATCACACCGGCAAACTTTCCCTCGTAAGTAATCCCAAACGTAAGTCGCGGATTTTCCGAAGCGGTCATGTTGATAAATTCGACAGCATCTTTCTCCCTATAGGGATAAGGAATATAATCCCTGAGATTATCCCATATTTTTTTATTATTGGCCTGTCTTGCTAGTTCGTGTTTATGATTTAATTCCAGCGGTCTTAAAATGATTTTTTCTTGTTGTAGCATTTTGGGTAATTTTATATCATAATAGTATAAATTAGTATACAATATCTTAAAGTTTTATATTAGAAGCAAGGATATAAAAATAAAAAAGAAGCATGCCGCCCGACACACTTCCTTTAGTTTAGTTTTCTACTGAAAGCTGTTTCAAATGTATATGCTCATTAAAACATCATACTTTATCTACAGCCTTCAGTTTTCGCTTGTTGTCAAACCCAGTTTACAGATCAACGATCTCCTCTATAATGATAAAACCAGCACCTTCTCCTCCGATGATTTCACACATCGCATCTTTCGTAATTTTATTGTTTGAAAAAGTTAAAAATTTGTCATTCGGGATTTCATTTTCCCCATTAAACACAGTTCTCTGTTTCATAAACGTTACATTTTA
>JAHDGC010000861.1 GCA_020627865.1 Saprospiraceae bacterium
TATTTTTTCAACAACTAAATTATTCAAAATTATGTCTAGTACAATCAGTATGTCCAAGTCGATTCGTTTTTTAAAATTAGCTTTGCTTTTGTGCCTTTTTGTAGGCTTCTTGAGTTCTTGTGGTAAGGAAGAAATCGAGCCAGAAAATGAAACTACGGAATCTGCCAACTTTTTCCTCAATGGAAATACCAAAGATGGGAAGGATGGCAAAGATGGTGATAAAGAAGAATGCTTTACGGTGAATTATCCTGTTGTTTTTGACTTACCGGAAGGTGGCACGCAGACAATTAATTCAGATGAAGAGTTGGATGCGATGTTCGAGCCGTATAAAGAAGAAGATTTTGAAGGCGATAATTTCCCCAAACCTGCATATCCCGTTTCTATAACGATCATCAAGGATAACACGACAAAGGACATCAACAGTGATGAGGAATTTGACAAGCTGATGGAATGGTGCTACGGGAAATATGATGACGATAAGGATGAGCATGATTGCGATGAGTATTTTGAAAAAGATTGCTTTACGTTTATCTATCCATTGACCATTGTTTTACCAGATGCATCCACACAAGTTGCCAACGATGATGAGGGTTTTGAAATGATTCTCAAAGACTGGTACGAAGCCAATGAAGACAGCGAAGAAGAACCAACTTTCCAATATCCGATTCAGATAAAAGTTGATGAAGAGATTGTGGACATCAATAGCGATGAAGAACTAGATATCGCGTTTGAGGATTGTTATGACAAAGAAGGTTTTGAAGAATACAAGGATTGTTTTACCCTAAACTATCCAGTCGATATTGCTTATCCAGATGGTACTACGGCCACGGCGGATTCTGATGAAACCTTGGAAGAATTGATCAAAACATGGTATGAGGCGAATGAAGATTCGGAGGAAGATGTTGATTTGGTTTATCCAGTTATGGTAACGATGGTGGAAGATGGTAGTGTTGTGACGGTAGAGGATAAGGAAGGGTTTGAAGTTCTAGAAGACGGATGCGAATAAAATCATGTAATGTGTCGTAATGATTACGACCTCGACATGACATAAGATCATAGTTACATAAATTAAGAACGGAATCTTCCTCGCGGAAGATTCCGTTTTAATATTCAGATACGAGGTCAAACAATTTTTGACTAAAATGGGCAAGGCAAGTATTTTTTTCGTACATTGTAAATATTATTGTATTAAATTGTATCAGATGAGTTCTATAGCGTTAAAAGAATCCCTCTTGAAGAAGATTGAAAAAGCAGATGATAGATTGCTTAAAATGATTTATGCATTGGTAGAGGCCTATACTGAATCTGAGGAAGAAGCCATTATGGGTTATGACATACATGGAAACCCTAAGACCGTGAAAGAAATGCGGATAACATTACAAAAAGAAGCAGAGGATGCAAAAGCGGGGAAACACATCAGTTTATCGCAATTAAAAAATAGATCAGAAAAGTGGCTGAACGATACGAAGTAGTTATAACCAGTAGAGCCGAAGAAAGTCTAAAGCAAATTGTCTTATATCTTGACGAAAAAGTATCTTATGAAACGGCTGAAAGAGTTAGACTCGGATTATTGGATGCTATAGAAAAATTGGCACGCCACCCAGAATCAAATGGTATTCTACAAGAAATAAGTAATCCCGAAGTAACTTATCGACGTGTTATAAAATGGTCTTACCGAATAATTTATATTATAGAAGAAGGGGCAAAAATAATTTTTGTCCTAGATATAGATCATACTAGAAAAAATCCCAAACATTTGAAAGAGGCTTTCCGATAGCGATGTAATTAAGAACGGAATCCTCCTCACAGAAGATTCCGTTTTGATATTCAGATACGAGATAAAAGCAATTTATAAAATGAAATACTAAATTAATACATAGATACAATTTCCCGAAACTCGTGTGCAATATCTAGCACTTTACCACTCACCATATCAACAATATACACACAAGAATTTACATCTGGGCAATTGATAGCCCCTTTAACTTCTTCCCTAGAAGAAACCTGTTGCCCACAAAAGTTAGGGTTTCGCAAACTCAAGTAACATTGCAAAGCTTCTGGGGCACAAGGCAAAATGTATACAATTGCCCCAGGATAATGATTAGCCACCCTCCGGATACGTTCAAAATCTTCTTGGCCGCTAGGATTGAAGGATGGCATCATACAGTTATTCGCAGGCGGGGTATAAGTTACTTCTGTTCTCGTCGGCACATAATATGGATCGGGTGCTGGCGGCACATCAACATATTTTGGACTTGTTTCCCGAAGCAATTCTCGGAAAGAAATTGGCGCCGCAACCACTGTTTTCTTTTTGTATTCAACAGGCTCTACTTTTTTATAACCATAAGATTCTTCATAAACAGAAGCACCGTTCGCATTACAACAATAATTACACGATTTCAACTCCTGTAAATCTACAACAGTAGCATTCGGATAAACCGCCCTGACCTCAGACAAAGCAGCCTCGGCCTCCACTTCGGAAGCATATTTATTCCCATCGAAATAATGGTAAAAATTATAATGGTCTTTATAATAACTAATGGTTTCTCCTGATAATTTGTCAAAATAATCATCGCTCACCCTAACATCATATGCCGCCAACTGTACGATAAATTCCTGCTGCGCAAAAAGTGATAGCGAACAAAAAAACATCAGTATCAAAGGTAAAATTCTGAACACATTCATCCTATGGTATATTTTAAACATTCTATTAAAACAAAAAGGGGAAATTTGAATAAGGGAGTCGTAAAACACAAGTCATAGCTAAGACTGCAACAATGCATCTCGAATGATGTGATTGTTCAGGTAAGATGAGATTGATGACTCGAAGTTGGGGGTTAAAAAATCCTGCTTCGCACTAAATTAAAGATAAAATATAACGTTTTTTATAGAATTATTGCTCATACTACATCCTGCCTGAACATTGTTACAAATAAGTCTGCTTACAAAATGAAGAACAATACAGCTTAAAACAACAATACAACTACACAAATATCGGTTAAAAGCTAGCATACTGTCTACATTTCAGGAGGTCACTTTGGGAGCAACAAAAATGAAACCAATCGTAAAGAATATTGTGCGTTGTAGTGTAGTTGAAAGCAAACTATGTGATGCAGCAGTGTATTTGTGGTGG
>JAHDGC010000862.1 GCA_020627865.1 Saprospiraceae bacterium
TAAGCGGAGAAATCCCCTGCCATAAAATTGCAGAGTCAGCAACCTGTTTTGCGTTCCTCGATATTAACCCACTTGTTGAGGGACATACACTTGTTATTCCTAAAAGAGAGGTAGATAAATACTTCGATCTGGAAGCTGATGAAATTGCAGACTTAAGTGTTTTTGCTAGTTGCGGCAGCCATCAAAACTGCGATCCCTTGCAACAGGGTAGGCGTATCCGTAATTGGCTTAGAAGTTCCTCATGCACATGTTCACCTCATGCCTATCAACACGATGGATGATATGAATTTTGCTAAAGAAAAGTTGAAATTATCACAGGAGGAATTGGCCGAAATTGCCGAAAAAATCCGAGGTGCCATTGTAGCGTCGTAAGCATTACGACGTTTTCATAATATTCTACGATTTTACACGGTTGGAGTTTGCCTGAACAAAGCTTTTCCAACTTCCATATTTTTTACCACCTCCACCTAAACGGGATTGATAATGATGGCAAATTGCGGCGGCTAATGCATCCGTTGCATCAAGATAATACTCCTTTAACTCGACTGCTACCATATTTTTTAACATCGCTGCTACCTGCTCCTTGGATGAATTTCCGTTGCCGGTTATGGCCAGTTTTATTTTCTTGGGAGCGTACTCTGTAATGGGCACATCATTGGTGACAGCTGCTGCTATAGCGACACCTTGTGCGCGCCCCAGTTTGAGCATAGATTGCACATTTTTGCCGTAGAAAGGAGCCTCAATAGCCATTTCATGAGGGCGATGATTCTTGATGAGCTCTTGTAAGCGTTCAAAAATCCGTTTTAGTTTTTGTTGATGACTCTCCAGATGATGCATCGTAACAACACCCAGTTCCAGCACTTTCATCTGCTTTCCCTTAACCTCCAAAATAGCAAAGCCCAGCACATTTGTTCCTGGATCAACGCCAATTATTCGTTTAGATATGATCTTGCTCAATTTATTTCTACTGTTTATACGTTTTAGAAATACTATATCACAATCTATCACAAATTAAGGGTAAAACAAATTTTTTGAATGAATTTGTTTGCTATTAAAATGTATTTTTGCAAAACAAGGTGTGAAATGTTAATACTGTAAACCTTTTGTATAAAAATCCGTATTGAAAATATATATAATTTTAATTTTTTATATGTAAAAAATAATTTTGTAGGTAACATTGTGTATTTTTGTGCGTCACAATAACAAGTTGGCGCAGTTAACTTTAATAGAATATTGTGAATAGAACTGGCGGAATTGGCTTAATCTCTGCGCTGAAAACGATTATGCAGGATAGCGTTTTCAATATTCTTCTCAAGCTATTGCTGGTTGTTTTACTCAGTTGGGTAATTTACGATCAGGTTTTTGCCAAAGAGAATATTGATGACCTTTATCAAGCTTTCATAGCACGATGGACATGGGACATGGCGCCTTGGGCTATAGCCGCATTATTGTTGATGCCCGTGAACTGGCTTTTTGAAACCTTGAAATGGCACCGGCTCATTCGAGACTTTGATAAGAATAGCTTGTGGCGTCACTACACTGCAATACTGGCAGGCGTAAGTTTCTCCATCTTTACTCCCAACCGGATAGGAGAATATGGTGGTCGGATTCTCATGGTCGAGCCGGAAAATAATTGGACGGCGGTTGTAGCGACATTGGTGGGTAGTTTGAGCCAGTTGTTGGTCTTGCTGACAATGGGGATTTTCGGGTTTATTTTTTATGTCTACTGGATGCTTGACCTAGAATTGTACCTTTTTGGCGGTATGATTTTCCTGTGTTTTTCCTTAGCCGTTGTTTTATTGCTGTTGTTTTATAATGTAGATTTAATTATCCCGTTTATAAAAAGAGCAAGCCATGTTTTCGGACTGGAAAAATGGTCAAATCATTTTGAAATATTAAGGAACTTTGATCGTAAGATATTAAACGGTGTGTTGGCTTATGCATTTTTGCGTTATGTCGTATATGCATTTCAATATTTTTTGCTTTTAAAATTCTTTGGCGTAGAGGTACCATTTTTCCTCGGAATGGCAGGTATCGCTACCATATTTTTACTTCAAACCAGTATTCCCTTACCTCCATTAATGGGGCTGTTGGTTCGGGGGGAGATTGCCCTCTATATTTGGGGCAGTTTTTGTACCTATGAACTGAATATCCTTGCGGCTACCTTTAGCCTATGGGTAATAAATCTTATAATCCCGGCGTTAATCGGTATGGTATTCATTGTTAATACCAATGTCATCAAGTCTTTAGGTTATGGCAAAAAAGACGATTAAATTATTATTTGCAGGTGTGTTTTTAAGTGCGCTTGTGATTGCTTTTGCGCAAGCAGAAGTTAAAACGGTTACAGACTCCGTTGAGCATATCCTAGATCTGGAAACCTGTGCGATCGAAAATACCAGTTTCGATGATGGGGAGGAAGTCGTGTACAAATTATATTACAATTGGAATTTTATCTGGATTCCAGCAGGTGAGGTGGTGTTTACGACTAAAGATGTTGGGGATGCTTATCACCTCAGTGCTGTTGGCAAAACCTATAAAAGTTACGATTGGTTTTTTAAAGTAAGGGATCATTATCAGTGTTTTGTAGATAAGGAATCTTTATTGCCGGAAGTAGCTATTCGGGATGTAGCTGAGGGAAAATATCGTTTGTATGATAAAATAACCTTCGACCAAGAAAATCAAAAAGCGAATTCACTCAGGGGGAATTCCAAGGATAAGGCGGTGAGTAGAGATTATGAAGTTGATGGATGCATGCACGATATTTTGTCTATAATCTACTATACTCGGAATTTTGATTATGACCAATATGAAGCTGGACAAAAGTTTCCGGTCAAAATATTCATGGATAAAGAAGTTTGGCCACTACAGGTCAGTTATAAAGGAAAAGAACAAAATGTAAAGATAAAAGGCAATGGTCGTTACAATACGATAAAGTTTAGCCCGGAAGTAATTTCGGGAAACATTTTTGCAGAAGGAACCCAGATGAATGTTTGGGTAAGTGACGATCAGAACCGTGTACCGCTGCTTATTGAATCGCCCGTTTCGGTCGGTTCTGTCAAGGCGGTTTTAAAATCCTACACAGGACTCAAACATGAGATGAGTGCGCGTGTGGAAAATTAAACAGAGAATC
>JAHDGC010000863.1 GCA_020627865.1 Saprospiraceae bacterium
GTTAATAAATGTTCATTTTGGCTAAATATTTTTTCATTAGACAAGGCCAAGAACGAAGGTGGTGCGGGGCATTAACGAGGCTTTTTAACCTGCTTGACAAGTATGTGTAGTAAATTGGGAATCCATCTGCTGCCCAGCTGATTAATAACATACTGTTTCCTTTTACAGGTTTTACATATTCCCAAGGGGTTCCATGATAGTGATATTCTCCATCGGGCTGTACGTGTGCATTGTTGCAATCATCCCCTAGACGATTATTCGAACTCAAAGCTTCCTTTTCCCATGCGAAATTTTTATCCCTTGAATTCGGTGGTGTAAATGCCTCCGTTGCCGCTGGGTTTTATAATGGTTTTAGTAAAATAATGTATCATGAATCATTTTGATATAAAGTCTGCCAAGTTACTAGGTGCTTTTTTTTACTAAAAATATTGGCTAATATTGCAGTTTAATGGATTAAAACTAAACCAAAATCGCGTGAAATTTGTTCGATAACAAAATCTATATTTCAACGATAAAAATAATACAATGAGCGAAATAAAAGAAGCAACATTAGGAACGGGCTGCTTTTGGTGTACCGAGGCGATTTTCCAGAAATTAAAAGGTGTCCATACCGTCGAATCTGGCTATTCCGGGGGACATGTCGATAAGCCTACTTATGAGGCTATTTGTGGTAAAGAAACAGGGCATGCAGAAGTGGTTAGAATTCGCTTCAATCCGACAGAAATTTCCTTTGAAGCACTCCTGGATGTTTTTTGGCGGACGCATGATCCCACCACTTTGAATCGGCAAGGCAATGATGTTGGCCCGCAATACCGATCCGTTATTTTTTATCATGACGAAAATCAAAAAGCAATTGCAGAAAATTCAAAAAGGCAAACGGGAAAATCCGGGTTGTGGCCTGATCCTATCGTTACGGAAATCAGTCCTTTGATTAATTATTTCCCCGCAGAGGATTATCACCAAAAATATTTTGAAAGAGTAGGGGGCCGAAACCCTTATTGCACCTATGTTGTAAAACCAAAGGTGGACAAGTTTGAAAAGATGTATAAGGATAACCTAAAATAAAAAACAGAGAGCAAAGCAGTTTCTATTCTCTGCTCTCTATTCTCTAAACTTATTGTTTATTTTTCTGTTTAAAAGTATCCCTGTTTTTGATCTTAGTAGCGTTAAGGGTACCTTTTGTTTTACTCCCCTTAGACTTTGTTGTCTGTAGAGCGCTTAATTCTTTCGGAATCGCTATTTTGGGAAGAGTAATAGAAATGGTGTTCATCATAAAGTAAGCCCGAGAAGCATAAATATAGCCATCATAGTCTCCTTTCTTTCCCCATGAATTTTTAACCTTATAGTATAAAGTACCATTTTGATCTTTAGCCATTCCAACAATATGCATCAGGTGATCATCCGTTAGAGAATAGCTATCAAATTCTGCTTGTCTCATCTCCGGAGTTACTTTCATCTGAGCATGAGCATTACGGAAACGCTCGTTCATTTCTTCTTTTGTCAAGGCTTCCATATTTTCCGGAAGGATTGCCAAACCACGTTTGGGGGAAAACCCTAGCTCCGAAACATCACAATCCCAACCAACAGTAAATCCCTGGGCCAATGCCTTGTCAACCATTTTGGTCAAGGTATTGATATGAACATTGAGGTATTTTCCGTTAGAAAAATTATCCGGTACTTCTAATACAAACTCCGTTTTGTAAGGATGGTGCGTGAAGGAAGCAACAGAAATAAAATCATCTGCTTTTAAACGAAGGGCATGTGCATAAGAGGAGGCCGTGTGTTTTTTACCATTGTAAGTAAAGAACGAGGGAACCTTACCCATATATTTATCCATAATGATATTGTAACCCTTTCTCCAATTAGCCGGAACGGTTTCTTTTTCAATAAAAAGATCGAGATAGTCCCTCAATTCATTAACCAACTGAGAGTGGTCATGCCCTTTTTCGGCATCCATTTTCCCTGGATAGGCTGACTCCGGCATGGCTCCGGTCTCTTCCAATGCATTCAAGACATCATGACAAAGACTGCCTTCACTGAAATTAGTTTTACCATGATAACGAAGGTAGTTCTCCGCTTTTTTCAGGTAAGTGTGCCGAACAGCATACATTTCTGACAAATCTTGTGGTGTTTCTTGTGTCCGTAAGACTTCTGATTCCAGTAAGGATATGGTTGAAAAACTCCAGCAAGTACCCGTTTTATCCTGACTTTTTACAGGGGTGCAGGCGAGGTCATATATCGGTGTAAAAGTATAGCCTTTACTACTAGCTATTTTTTTATCCGCTTGGGCTGTTAAGCTAAATTGTAAGCTCAATGAGGCTATGAAAAGAAAGATTATTTTTTTCATCATAAAGAATTGTGATCATATTTAAAATCCAAATATCGGCATTTTTGATATGAAATTAAAAAAAGTAAGAAGTTGTTTAAAATTAGCTTTTGGAAATGAAAAAAGGACATTTTAGCCCGAAGTGTTAATTTAAACAGTTTCTAGGCTTAGGTTTTGGCTTATCTTTTTTCTAATCGTTTTACTTCTTATTTGAAATATGTTTACTGGTTATTTTGTTAGTAATGAGTTAGTTATGTTTCACGTGAAACTCCAGAATCGTCTATTTTCAATACAGTATGTTTACATATTAGCTGAACTATATAAGATTTAGTAGTCGAAATGATTTATTTATATAATTCTAAAACCTGTTTATTTATTATATTGTAGTTGAAAAAGATGAAACATGCTGCGAGAATTGCCGCTGCAAATAGCACCAAAAGATGCAAGCCTTCCGGCAATTGCATGCCTTGATCTGCAAGCCAGACTTTGAAGAACTTCTTGGTAAAAAATACGCCTAAAAGGCTTATGCCTATAACAATTGCGAATATTTTAAATAAAAAACTCTTCAGTACTTGACTGATTTGTGCCGGTTTATAACCTATTTGAAGCAACAGTCGAATATCTGGAGCCGATTGGGAGATAATGAGCTGAAAGTTAAGTACAAAAATTAGGATAGAAAGGAAAACAATGATCAATCCCAATAAGGCCAGCAACAAGATCAACATTTTTATAATAATGCTAATCCTGCCACCGATTAATCTGCCACTGCTGACTTCCAATGCGTTTTCACTTAAAAAT
>JAHDGC010000864.1 GCA_020627865.1 Saprospiraceae bacterium
TCAAAAATTAATATTGAGCATTTCGGAAAAGGGGGATACTACATTCGGGTATTATTTGAAAATGGAAAAATGGCTTGGGGGAAGTTTGTCAAGATTTAGCTTATGATCAAAGAATATATCATTTCCTATTTTGACAATTTTCTCAGACAAGTCTACCATGTTAATAATTACAAATTACAATATTACTTTTACCTCTTAAATTTCTTTAGTTATGAATTATCTTGGTTATTTATTTATGCTTTTTATGCTCCTGATTTGCTCGACCAATATGCAAGGTCAGAATTGGGAAGGAAATGTATTACTAAGCGGCCTTGATGTTTTAGGTGGGCCCAATAAAGTTGAGACAGCAGACATTGATGGTGATGGAGATAATGATGTACTTATTTCCGGAGCAGATATCAGTTATTTTGAAAATCTCGGGAATAATGATTTTAGTGATAAACAACTGATTAGTGATAGCTTGGGGATAACTTGGGGAAGCCATTTGAAAACGGATGATTTTGATGCTGATGGCGATCTTGATATTTTGTGTATACATACGGATGCTAGTAATTTGGGATGGCTTGTTAATGATGGTAATCAAAATTTTACCATACAGACAATCGGTTCTTTTTCAAATCAAATTCGGTCTATTGCTTATGCAGATTTAGACGGTGATGGAGACATGGATATTACTGCGGGTGGGAAATGGTTTGAAAGGCAAGAAGAAGGAACTTACATTGAACATGTGTTAAATAATACTGCGTCTTATGCCTCAAACTTTATCTTTGCTGCTGATATGGATAATGATGATGACAATGATATACTATCCATACATTCTTCAACAGGAACGATTAATTGGTTTAAAAATAATGGCAATGGTAACTTTTCTGGTTCTTCATATTATGGCACTTTAGGGGTTGGGTTTAACGGTTCTGTCAAGACCGCCTTTTTATCTGATATAGATCATGATGGATGGGTAGATATTTTATGGACTATGGGGCGCCAAGGACAACATTCCACAAAGTGGACTAAAAATATGGGTAATAATGTTTTTAACGTTCAGGATAATATCGTTTATTATTATGAATTTGGAATTACAGGTGTAGCCCACTCTTATCTCGTAGATCTTGATCTGGACGGAGATATTGATTTACTAGATGCATCTTACAATACCAAGAGACTGTCAATGTATAAAAATAATGGAAGTGGTGAGTTTGTTTTCGGAGGGGATATATATTCTGGAGGGAATAGACAACCTCACTTCGTTTGTGCTGCTGACTTAAATGGCGATGGCTATCCTGATCCGGCACTTTATTACGATAGCGATCCTTCTGCTGGTTATAACGATCATATCGTTTGGTTTGAAAATAATTTTTATCCACACATTGAGGCCGAAATCAATACCATTACTTGTAATCCGGGGACGACACCTTTTGATGTTTCCGATGATTTTATTGAAGTCGAAATTGACATTGCTAGTATTAGTTTAAGTAATCAGGTTTCGGCATCTTCTTCGGCTGGAAATGTTACGCCTTCTTCATTGAATGCTCCAGCTACGACAACATTTCAATTTGATCCCGGAACGGCAGGAGATGGAAACATTGTGTTAAGCTTAAACGATGTAGTAGAGCCATCATATGAATTAACTATAGAAATTACAGATCCAGGAACTTGCCTTGTGGATCCGAATTTTGAATATACCTTTGAAAATGTTACTTGTCATGATAATGGAACCTTGGATAATGATGAAGATGATTTCGTGACATTTACTTTGACAGTGGAGGCCAACTACGAGGGCAGTTATTCCTTATCTGGTAATGGGGTGTCTTTTTCGCCATCAACAGGAACCTATGGACAGGCGGTCGATATGATACTTGAGGGAGGAACAGAAATTTTTGAGTGGCTTGAAATACACTTGTTGGATGTAAGCTACCCCGAGGTTGTGGATACAACGTTCTTTGAAGGTCCATTCCATTGCTCGACTATTTACTTGAATACAAACACCATATACCCTGATACTGAAGGAGGACGGTTTGGAAATCAAGTGGTTATTCATGGGAATATTGCTGCCGTTAGTATGCCATACCGTGAAACACCAATTGAAGGTAGTTACGGAAGCGTACTACTTTATCAGCAAGTAGATAACAACGGTTGGGAGCTATTAGATCAGGTTTTTGCTGCTACTGAGACAGAACATTTTGGTGATGGATCTATGGATTTATCCGAGCAATATTTAATCGTAGGAGACAGGTTTGGGGATGACATCGGATCAAATAGTGGTTCTGCATTTATTTATGAAAGGGATGGTGATGCTTGGGGCAATGAAGTCGAGCTGTATGCTTCTGATATCCAAGCTTCTGATTTGTTTGGATATAATGTTGCCATTGCGGATAACTATGCATTTATAACTTCTTATAATACGGAAAACCAGAGTGGGGGAGTATATGTATTTGAAAACCAAGGATCAACTTGGACTGAAATTCAAAAGTTAGTCTTACCCGAGCCACAGCCATCTACTAGTTTTGGACAGGCTATGGTTGTGAATGACGATATGGCAATTATTAGCGCAAGAGGATACGATCATCCGGAAGGGCATGACGGCTTGGTGCTTATTTTTGAGAGAAATCAAACCTCGGGTTTATTTGAGTTAACACAAGAATTAGAAAGAGTAGAAGGAAATTGGAACGATGCATTTGGAGAGAGCCTTGATTGGTATGAAAGTACTTTAGTGGTGGCACATGATGACGGTGCTAACATTTATGATTACGATGGGACAGCGTGGGTTTTTCGAAATGATATCAGCCATTTGCCCCTAACGTCAATTGTTAATTCTCCAAAGGTTAAAATTCATGATGGATATATTGCTTATACCCAAGCTACGCATGAGGGAGGAGGATTCGATAGAAGGCTTCATCTCCTGAAGGATGTAGATGGAGCGTGGGTTTATGAAGGGTATTATCACGCGCCTACCGGAGGGTGGTACCAACACTTTACATCTGGTTTTGATTTAGATGACAACAGAATATTAGTCGGTGCTCAAAAGAACAATTTCATGGGTAGTTGGTCTGGGGCACTGTTTTCTTTTTATTATCATAGGTTAGCGCTTCCTGTATTATCAACTAGTGTCAATGATATATTA
>JAHDGC010000865.1 GCA_020627865.1 Saprospiraceae bacterium
CATGCTTGGCATTTAGTGCTTAATAACTTGGGATCATGATCTTTCTCATGGAGTTTGTCTTAAGTTGACGACATTCAGTTTGAAGCCAATCGGTAGCTTTGAATAAAACAAGCCCCCTTAACTATAAATGGTCACCACCAATTTCCGAGCACCGCCACGATTTCGGAATTCACAAAGATAAATGCCTTGCCAAGTGCCCAAATTTAACCGGCCATCCGTAATCGGAATCGTTACCGAGCTACCCGTCAAAACCGACTTGATGTGCGCCGGCATATCGTCTGGGCCTTCGAGGGTATGGGTCAGATATGGGGCATTTTCCGGAGAAAGCCGGTTAAACACACTTTCAAAATCTACTCGCACCGAAGGATCTGCATTTTCGTTGATGCAAAGCCCAGCAGAAGTATGTTTTATAAAAACATGCAACAAGCCAGCATCGGGCAAATCCGGACACTGGCCAAGGATTTCATTCGTAACCAAGTGAAAGCCACGAGCATATGGTCGAAGTGTGATATTTTTTTGTGTAATCATAGTTTGTAGTATCGTAATGTTTACGACATTTTTGTAATATTCAAATTTTCAAAAAATATTAAATACCGCTTTCACGGGTAAAGGTAAAAAAAAACGTAGGGACAAGGCATGCCCTGTCCCTACGTTTTTTTTATCCAAAATTAAATAATAACACAAAAATCATTCATTCACCTTAACCAATCGCTTGGTAAAGAAGCCCTCTCCCTGCACTTTTATCCGCAAGAAATAATGTCCGGGCTTGTAGCCACTCAAATCAAAGGATACAGAATTCTCGCCTGGAGGCAACACTTTTTCCTCTAACTTTTGTCCAACCAAATTGAAAAGTATAGCCTCAACATCCCGATCAAAATATTCATAAAAATCGAGGTTGACAATATCCGTCGTAATGTTCGGCCTCACCACAAAAAGGTCATCTGTTTCTATATCAATGCTGACGATATGAGTATAATTTTCCGTACCATCAAAATCCACTTGCCTTAAACGATAGTAGTTCGTTCCCCGCAAGGGCTGCTTATGCAAAAACTTATAAATATTCGTTTCTGTAGAATTTCCAGCCCCATCAACCTCTCCAATATCTCGGAAATTCAATTTGTCTGAACTGTGCTGAATGATAAATTTCTTATTATTTTCTTCATTGGCTGTTGCCCAATACAGCTGCACGGCTGACCCTTTGCGGAAAGCCTCAAATTCAATCAATTCCACCGGCAATATTTGGGAAAAAGCCCGTAAGAAAATAGGCACAGAATTCAGGAGAATATGCTCTGGAGAAATAGTCTGGAATGTTTCGGTCACACTATGATTCCAATTCTTTTTTTCTAACTGTCCTAAATTGAGCTGTGCCGGCATCGAATAATCTACCCAAGCCGTTTCGCTGAGATCAGCAGTCGTCTTTGCCCATAGCATGTAAGTTGCAATATCGTCCTTGACAAAAACGGCTCCATCGACATTACTCCCCAAGTTCAAAGCTGCCGTTTGTACCGGATCATAACGGTGGCCTTCTAGCAAGGTCGCGATGGTTTTCATGGCAATCCCAGAAGCAGTCATCTCCTGGGTGTATGGTTGCAAATCTTCCAGTTTGTTATAAAAACCCATGTAGTTAAACTCCGTTTCATAGTCAAAATTATAACTGGAAGCTTCGCCAAGATTATAAAAATACAATTGGCGAACATCATGCTTATAACTATGTACAATAGTTTTTAAAACATAATTAAGTTGTGCTGTATCCGAACCGATATATTCTCCGAAACGCTTACTCGGAATATTTGTCTCCGTAGAAATCAATAGTTTTTCTGGATAATTGATATTATTGTAACCATAACTTTGGGAAACACTTAGGAACTTATCTTTTTTATCAATAAAACCTTGGGCTGCCTGATCAGAATGGCGGAAAAAATCAAAGGTTCCAGTATTGTTGTTCCATTTCCGCATGCTTTCATCAAGGTGCGGATATGAATGGAAACTCAGTACATCGAAATAGGCACCACCTCGATACGGGTAATCTGGCGTGACACTCCCATCAAATGGATTATCCGTATTCCGCAAGATGGCATCATAATAACTGGCATAGCCTAAGCCACCAACAGTAACGTAAGCCGATGGATCTAAACTTTTGATTACCTCATAGCTGATCCGAAGCATCCGAATATAGTGCTGTACCGATGCTCTCAAGGCAACATCACACGGATTGGGATCCGCATCCCACCAATTTCCGGCCAAGCCAGAAGGTTTCCAGCCATTGCCAGAATAATCGAAATCTGGTTCATTCCAGACTTCCCAGAATTTGACATGATCTTTATAGATGTTTACCATCTTATAAAGGTACAGGGCGTAATAGTTATTGTCATTTACGGGTGTACCGTTCTCGCCATTATCCCAAATATCTGTATAAAGATTAGCAAACACTTCGGACGAATATCCATTGCAATACTGCGTATGATCCCGATGTGCTTCAGAAGGATAACCGACAAAAACGGTCAAGTCTTTAATACCCAAAGCGGCATAATGCTCAAAAGTAGAAAGGCGGATATCATAGCCCCACTCTTCCAAAAAATGTTCGAAGAGGGCAACCCGGAGCGTTTTGACACCGATACCATCCTGCCCAACGACAGGGTTTCCGGCAGCGATGTCGCCGAGTAATTCATCTGGCCATGCGGGGCCATAGTAGCTGGTGTTACAGCCAAAGTAGAACTTGCTGTCATAGGGCAACACAACATTGTTCGCGTTGTAGTTGACCTGCGCGAAGAGTTGATTGAAAGAAACAACCAAAAGGAATAGGGAGAAAATCGGTCTCATGTTATGGGACATTTATTGTAAAAGGTTAATATTTGATAATTTGTTATGTTGAATAAAAGTGCTGTTGTTTTCATGTCATCTCCTACATAAATAAGTATACGTATCCCTGAGGATTTTGAGATGATAAAAACAAGAAATTTTCAGGAAGAATTCAAAAGCTATGAATCCACAAATATAGGGTGTGGAATCAGCTTTGGCAAATGTTCTGATTTAAAAATTTAATTTAACTATACCGGGGGAGGTTGTTTACAGTTTGTATGGTAAACATACGAAATGAATTTGGGAATACCAAGTATT
>JAHDGC010000866.1 GCA_020627865.1 Saprospiraceae bacterium
CCGGTCAATCTTCAATTGACCTCTGCTGGCCACAATTTTTGTGTAAGATCCAAATTTAAATGTAGTGAAAACTAATCTAAAATATATTTGCTTATTTTTTTTGTATTTCCAACTAGGGAATGCACAAGATGTTCATTTTTCACAGTTTCCTGTCAATACACTCCACCTAAGTCCTGCCTTTTGTGGCGTTTTTATGGAAGATATACGACTAATGGGCTTATACCGGAGTCAATGGGAAGCAGTGCCTGTACCTTATTTGAGTTTTTCTGGAACAGGTGAGATGAAAATCCCGCTTAGTAAATTGGGCGGAAGCTATCTCGGTGCTGGTATCCGTTTTTTATATGATAAAGCTGGGGATGGGGAAATGAGCTTGACAGAGTTAGCCGTCTCTGGAGCTTGGGTGCAGCAACTTAATGCCACAAACTACATATCAGTGGGCTTCGAGTTGGCGGGTTATCAGAGAGCATTTAGTTTGGAGCAGTTGCAATTTGGTAATCAGTATAATGGGGATGTTTTCGATCCGTCTTTGTCGCCTCGGGAGCTTGGGCTTGACCAACAGAAAATGTATGCAGATTTTGCATCGGGTGTGCAATGGCATTTTGAGCATGAGGAAAAACGACATTTGTTCGATGTCGGTTTGGGCGTCTATCACTTGAATAGGCCAAAAGTTAATTTTAGTCAACAAAAACCTATTGCGCTATCTATGCGTTGGTCTATCTATGGTTTATTTGAGCTGGAAATGAATGAACAAATGGATATTGTGCTTGTTGTAAACCAACAAATTCAAGGGGTTTACGCCGAGACTCTTTCTGGTGTGAAGTTCCGGTATTATCTAAAACCACCAGGTTGGAAACAAATTGCTTTTGAGTTGGGTTCCTATTATCGCTTTGGGGATGCGGTTATACCTGTTATCGGATTTTTGAAAGGTCCTTGGTCCGTAGGGTTTAGTTATGATATGACCTTATCTGATTTGCAGGTTGTCAATCAAAGAAGAGGCGGACCAGAGTTTTCGGTAGTGTATAGCATTACCAAAGTAAAACCCCTGAATATTCAAAAATCATGTCCTGTTTTTTAAAGTCCCTTTCCCATGAGAATTTACTGGCTTATCCTATTGCTAACTTCATTGATGCAAATGTCTGTGTTAGCACAATCCCCCAAGGCATATGTAAAAGCTGGAGATGCAGCCTTGGCCAATGGCAATTATTTTTCTGCTCTTGAATATTATCGGGAGGCAGAAGCATATGGTAAATTGGATGCGGATCTTTGTTATAAAATTGCTGAGGCTGCACATCGTTATGCCGCATTAGAAATTGCGGGGACATACTACCAAAAGTATATCGAAAAAAATAAGAAGAAGGAGTATCCAGCGGTGTGGATGAATATAGGAGAGGTGAAAAGGTTACAATCAGATCATGCTGAGGCTATAGATTGTTATAAAAAATTCATTGCAAAAAATACGGATGCTGTATTGGAGCAGGAAGCTTTGGACAAGATAAGGCTTTGTGAGTGGGCTATGGAAGAGATTGCTATGGCAGACAGTGTGGAGATTGTGGGCTTGAATAAAAGAGTTAACTCTGCCTATTCCGACTTCGCACCGTTTTTAGCAGGGGATACTTTATACTACAGTTCTTATAAGTTTTCGAATCCTTCAGATAAACATGTTCCTAAAAGATTTTTAAGTAAAGTTTTATTTTCTATAAAAGGTTCGAGAGGAAGGAGTTTGCCAAATGCGTTTAATAAAAAAGGCGTACTGACAGCGCATACTAGTATAACCGAAGATGGGAAACGTTTGTTTTTTACGCGATGTGATTACACAAAATCAGGCGCAATTCGTTGTGGGATTTACTATAGTACAAAAGATAAGCGAAAACGTTGGGGCAAGGCTAAAAAAATTGCAAAATTGAATAACAAGTCATACACTTTTACGCAGCCGGCAATAGGCTTGCTTGATGGAAAAGAAGTGTTATTTTTTGTGTCGGATCAACGGGGTGGAAAGGGGAAGCTGGATATTTGGTATGCATTCCTCCGTGAAGATTTTAGCTTGGGAGATATTGAACCGCTAGCCGCTATCAATACTGAAGAAGATGACATTACACCTTTTTATCATCGTGCTTCAGGAGATTTGTATTTTAGTTCAAAAGGGTATGATGGCTTTGGCGGTTATGATATTTTTAAATGTCATCAATCTGAAAACGGGTGGGAGGAAGTGGAACATACGGGTTATCCTTTGAACAGTGGATATAATGATATGTATTATACGGTGACGGCTGACTCAAGTATCGCTTATCTGGCATCTAATCGAGAGGGATCAATGTAATTGGAAAAAAGCTATAAAACTTGTTGTAATGATATTTATAAAGTTAAATTTTTATTCCCAGAAACTAGAGATATTCCCCGAGAGTCAGTGGTAGATTCTCTAGTGATGGTAGAAGAACCGAAGGTGGAAATACCAGCGGTATCTGAAAGTCCGGAAGTACCTGAAAAAACAGTCACAAAAGTTATTATTGTCGAAGAAAAAACACCCGAAAGGCTAGAGGATTTTTTACCCCTATCTCTTTACTTTGATAATGACGAACCGGATAAGCGAACCCGTAAGTCGACAACGAATAAAACTTATGGAGAAAGCTTCGAGGAATACTATGCTAGAAAAAAAGTTTATATTCGGGAGTATGCAGCACCTCATATTGGTATAGCAAAAGAAGCAGCCAAAAAAGAGATTGAAAATTTTTTCGATAATGAATTGAAAAGAGATAATAATTTTTTAAATTTGTTCTCGCAAATTTTGTTGACCCGCCTCATGGCCGGAGAAACCATAGAGATATTTATTAAGGGGTACACCAGTCCAAGAGCCCAAAGTGATTATAATTTTTATTTAGGTAAGAGACGTATAAGCAGTGTTTTAAATCATTTTAGAAAATACCAACAAGGTGTTTTCTTACCGTATTTTAATCGTGGAAAGTTGATTGTTACCGAAAGATCATTCGGTGAAACCACCGCATCAAAAGATATTAGTGATTCCTTGGAGGATACCAGAAATTCTATATACAGCATCGAGGCGGCGCGCGCACGCAGGGTAGAAATCGTTGAAATTAAACGATTTAAAAAGTAGCGTCG
>JAHDGC010000867.1 GCA_020627865.1 Saprospiraceae bacterium
CAGAACTGGAAGAAGTAGGAACCGTATTGCAGGTGGGTGACGGTATCGCGCGCGTTTACGGACTTACTCAGGCACAAGCCGGAGAACTTGTCAAATTTGAAACTGGCGTTCAAGCTATTGTATTGAACCTTGAGGAAGATAATGTTGGGGTAGTATTGATGGGGCAAGGCGATGGCATCACCGAAGGTTCTACAGTTCGCCGTACGGGCCGTATCGCTTCTATTGATGTAGGAGAAGGTATGCTTGGTCGTGTGGTTAACCCTTTAGGGCAGCCTATCGACGGTAAAGGCCCGATAGAAGGAAAAAAATATGAAATGCCACTGGAGCGTATCGCCCCTGGGGTAATTTATAGAGAGCCAGTTCAGGAGCCGCTTCAAACAGGGATTAAGGCCATCGATGCGATGATTCCAATTGGTCGTGGACAGCGGGAGTTGATTATCGGTGACCGCCAGATTGGTAAAACTGCTATCGCTATTGATACGATTATCAACCAGAAAGAATTTTACGAAAAAGGAGAACCCGTATATTGTATATATGTAGCTTCAGGACAGAAAGCTTCTACTGTTGCACAGATTGCAAAAACATTGGAAGAAAATGGTGCGATGCCATACACGGTTATCGTTTCCGCTTCTGCTGCTGATCCTGCTCCGATTCAGTTCTACGCTCCGTTTGCGGGCGCATCTATCGGAGAGTTTTTCCGAGACACAGGTCGTCCGGCGTTGATTGTTTATGATGATTTATCTAAGCAAGCCGTTGCCTACCGTGAGGTATCGCTATTGTTGCGTCGTCCTCCAGGGCGTGAGGCTTATCCGGGTGATGTTTTCTACTTGCACTCTCGTCTTTTGGAACGTGCTGCAAAAATCATCAACGATGATAAGATTGCACAGCAAATGAATAATTTACCAGAGTCTTTGGTAAAAGCTGGAATCGTAAGAGGTGGTGGCTCTTTAACGGCACTACCGATTATCGAAACACAAGCGGGTGACGTTTCTGCCTATATTCCAACCAACGTAATTTCGATTACAGATGGTCAGATATTCTTGGAGTCGAACTTGTTTAACTCCGGTGTGCGTCCTGCCATTAACGTGGGTATCTCCGTATCCCGTGTGGGTGGATCGGCACAGATCAAGTCCATGAAAAAAGTATCTGGAACCTTGAAGCTGGATCAAGCACAGTTCCGTGAGCTAGAGGCTTTCGCCAAATTCGGTTCCGACCTTGATGCTGCCACACAAGGCGTTTTGGACAAGGGGTCTCGTAACGTGGAAATCCTAAAGCAACCACAGTATTCTCCAATGACAGTGGAGAAACAAGTTGCGATCATCTTCCTCGGTACAAAAGGATTGTTAAGAGATGTTCCTGTTGAAGATGTAAAAGACTTCGAGGAAAACTTCTTGTTAACTTTGGAGCAAAAACACCCAGATGTATTGAAGACATTCAAATCTGGAAAGCTGACAGATGAAGCAACAAATGCCGTAAAAGCATTGGCTGCTGAAATGTCTAAACAATATAAGAAATCATAGTACCAATTTTACGTTTACTAAACTGTCGAAGTTTAGTAAACGTAAATTGTGAATGATAAGATAGTCCCATCGGGACGATATATCATAGCCAGAGATATGAATCTCTGGAGCGTTTATAAGAAAATATTAAAATCAACTCTTAAATGGGAGCGAATCTAAAAGAAGTTAGAGAACGTATCGCATCTGTAAAATCAACACAGCAGATTACGAAAGCCATGAAAATGGTTTCCGCTGCAAAGTTACGTCGTGCCCAGCAGGCCATTACACAAATGCGCCCTTATGCGGACAAGCTCAATGAAATGTTGGTGAATATTTTGTCCAATTTGGAAGGAGATGCCAGCACGCCATTCGGTATCGAAAGGGAAGTGAAACGTGCCTTGATTGTTGTAGTAACTTCCAATCGGGGTTTGTGCGGTGCTTTTAATACCAATATTATCAAGGCGGCTGTTACCAAAATTGAAAATGAATATGCAGAACAGCGTAAAGCTGGAAAACTGGATATTATGTGCATTGGTAAGAAGGCAAATGACTTTTTCAAAAGTCGTTATAAAGACTGCACGCTGCTGCAAGATCATGTGGGCTTGTTCAACGACTTGAGTTTTGATAATGTCGCTACCGTTTCTTCCGACTTAATGGATTGGTTTACCGAAGGTAAGTATGATGCTATAGAGGTGGCTTATGGTCGCTTCAAAAATGCAGCGATGCAGTTTGCTGAAATGGATCGTTTCCTTCCGGTTAGAAAGATTAAACCTGTTGCAGGGAAAAAAGGTAAAACGCACAAAGCGGATTATATCTTTGAACCGACAAAAGAAGGCTTGCTGTCTCACCTGATTCCAAGTATCCTCCAAACTCAATTCCAAAAGTTTTTATTGGATACGCATGCTTCTGAGCACGGTGCTCGGATGACCGCAATGGATAAGGCCACAGAAAATGCCGAAGATTTGATGAAAGATCTGAAAATTACTTATAATAAAGCTCGTCAAGAAGCTATTACCAGTGAGATTTCCGAAATCGTTGGTGGTGCTGCAGCATTGGAAGGCAGCTAATATTTACGAATATTCTTTATAGAAAATATATCGAGCAGGAATGATGACTTCATTCCTGCTTTTTTATATGTAAAATTAATATTTTGTTTTTGTTTTTAAATTATTTGTTTTGCTGCTTATTTTCCCTTATATTTGTAGTAATCAACACAACTAAACAATAGTTTTCGACCATACATTTCAAAATATTGTCCAACATTTTCTCTGGACAATACAATTTATCTCAGCAATTATTTACGAATAACAGTAAAATGAAGCTTTCGCATAATTGGAAAGCTTCATTGCTATACTCAAAATTTTAGTCTAAATTTTTAGATCATCTCATCGGATGATACAAATAAGATAATACTATGCCTATGCGTTCATGTTGTGTTTTTACACAAAGTATAGTCATATATAAGTACCGTGTAATTTAAATTAATTATAAAAACGAGTCCCATCGGCCTGCCTGTTCCTGCGGATACGCAGGCAGGGACGGCATGCAAATGTCTGGAACGTTTGCAGAGAAAAAAATTATTTAAATAAATTTAGATTACAGTGTAATAAG
>JAHDGC010000868.1 GCA_020627865.1 Saprospiraceae bacterium
CTCCTGTTATGAGGTAGGTTTTACCATTTAAATTTCCTAATCTTTCTGGAGTCCACCCTTTTTTGCCAAATTTATTTTTATTCATTTTGCCAAATTTAGATTGATTTCTTGTCTGTATACTGATTGGTTTTTTCCTTGTTGTTAATTGAGTAAATTAGTGCAGGCATTGTTGATGAGCACATAATTTGATGCAAAGATATGGAGGACTTAAGAGATTGATTTTGTTTAAAAGTCGATATTTGTTTGTTTAAAAGTCGAAAAGCCGTAGGTATTCACTTATCAAGGGAATCCGTGAGAAATCTGTGTTCATCTGATGAATCTGTGGTGAGAAACTGGAAACACAAATAGTTTTCTTTATAATCTTTTGGAAATCTAAATCTTATCCCTAACCTGGGACAGACTACTTTACTGTGGTTTTTGTGAAATTTATTTGGTTCTTAGACAAAAATCGTGGCAGCTAGAGGTCAATTGAAGAATTGACCGACAAAAAATCAGGTGAATCAATTAATCAGATGAACTTGCCTGACAAGGTCACGCAGACAGGTCATGGTTGAGACATTGACGAAAATTGTGAAAGAAACATTATTTTACCCTTATCGCCACACCTCCACAAATATCGAGGCCTCTCCACCAAATCCCTCCGGCCATGTTTCCTGCGTATTAAAATCCAATAACAAAGGTCTTCCGGCATGTGTTTGGATAATCAAGTCATAGAGCAAAGCAAGTGCTCCGTTACTTTTACCTTCCGGCGTAGCTGCTGAAATGAGGTTGAGGATTCTACTGTGGCTGTACACCAAAAAGGCAGTAGCTACAATTTTTTTATCCTTATCGAGTAGGGCAGAGGCAAAACCAATCCCCCTGTGCAACACATTATACATGATGCGTTGGCTGGCATGGAAACAGGCTTTTTGGTTTTTTCGTTGCGGGCCAAATTCTCGTATGAATGCCGCAATTTTTTCTGGTTTAATATTGGCCGATGGAACAAATTGCATCTTCCTAGCTTGTTGTATTTTGGCTTGTAATGCAGGGCTATAATTCGCCGAAAGGCTAGCATAATCTGCATGGAGCATCAACTGATAATTCTGCTTTTCGCAATATTGAAATCCGGGAGGCGCTTCTGGAAGGTAGTTTTGTTCATTGAGTCGTAATTTTATTGTTTTATACTTTGGAGGAATGGCTTTCAAAAAGAGGTGAAGTCGATGGGTAGAAAGTACACTAGTAGAATAAAGGCCTGCATGACGGATCAGATCAGGCGTGTATAAAAAGTTGCGTTTGAGAAAGCGGGTTTTTTGTCGGAACAATGGCATAACGGAAGTGTAGTCTCCTTCTACCAAACCATCCCAATCTTTGGATATATTATTAAGAAACCAACGATACCCAAAGACATTTCCGTTATTGGCATAGTGGACACAACTGTCCCATTTTGTTTTGTCTATATCACTATTTTGAATATATCTGATTTCCATTTCGTACCAATAATAATTTGCTATATTTGCGTCGGATAATAAAATCCCAACATGCTCTATCAGTGAATGAGTATTGAACGACCTAAATTTAACATTGTTCATGAAAATCAAAGTTATTTCGGGGATACTTTTTTTAGCGGTTTGTTATTTTCCGCTGTTTTTGCATCTGGACTCGTTGCCACTGTATATCTATGACGAGTCTCGATTGGCTATGAATGCCCTAGAAATGAGTGAACATATGAATTTAATGGTACCAACTTTTGAGGGAAAACCGGATATGTGGAATACGAAACCACCCTTGATGGTAATCTTGCAGATGTTTTGTATGAAAGTATTAGGGTACAATGAATTGGCGGTCAGGTTGCCAGCGGCACTTTCTGGGTTGGGTATTATTTTCCTGCTGCTTTATTTTTCCCATAAGGTTTTGCATAATGTTTTAATTGGAGTCTTCGCAAGTTTGGTTTTAATTTCCAATCATGGTTTTATCATCCGGCATGTTACCCGAACGGGGGATTATGATACGCTGCTTTGTTTTTGGATTTTGCTTTACTTGATGTCATTTTTTGTCTGGTTATACAAGTCTGAACCCGAAGGGCGAAATAAATACTTGTGGATAACGGCCTTGTCTGTTGCATTGGCGGTTTTAACGAAAAGTGTGGCCGGTTTGATTCCTTTGCCTGTTTTACTGGGCTTCGTTATTTACGAAAAGAAATTATTGGATCTATTGAAAAATCCCCACTTTTATAGTAGTATGTTTACAGGATTGTTTTTAATTCTTGCTTACTATTTGGGGAGAGAATCTTTAAATCCAGGCTACCTGAATGCAGTGTGGGAGAATGAGCTAGGAGGGCGTTATCTGGAATCGCTCGAAGGGCATCATGGTTCAGCATGGTTTTATTTTCATATGCTTTGGGAAACTAAATTTTATTTTTGGTTGCCTTTTCTTTTGCTTACTTTTTTGGTTGTAAAAACGGAGGCTGCAATAGTGAAAAAGTTTGCTGTCTATGTTTTTTGTACAGCTCTTTTTCTTTTTCTGATCTTCTCCTTTGGACAAACCAAATTGATCTGGTATGATGCTCCTATTTATCCGTTGCTTTCTGTTTGGGTTGCGGTAAGTATCCATTTTATTTATAAGCAGGTTGTAAAAACGAAAAATGTTGAAGGAAAGGAATGGACTAGAATGGGCTTTGCCATGCTTTTTATCCTTGTCCTTTTTGCGGTACCTTATATGAGAACGGTATCTAAACATTATCATGCAAAAGTCGCCGATCCCAGAAATGACTATGGCGAGTTTTTCAAACAAAATAAAGATTTAAACGAGCTGGCTATTTTTCACGATACCTATAATTCATCCCTAGATTTTTATTTAGAAGTGGCTAAAAAGTCGAATAAAAATTTTTATAGGGTAAAGTTGTCAGAAATGAAAGCTGGACAAAAATATCTGGTTTGTGAAAGTGAGTATAAGCATAAAATGTTTCGATACTTTAAGACTGAAGTGGAACGGAAAACGAAGTATTGTAAATACTATCATCTTGTAAAGAGAAAGTAATGCAAATATGCCATTAAAACTGATACTGCAAACGCACACCCCCATAATAATTCCGAGGCAACCCCGGATAATAGTACCTAGGCGCATTCCCA
>JAHDGC010000869.1:0-1228 GCA_020627865.1 Saprospiraceae bacterium
ACCGCTGCAGATCAATAATTTGTTGGTCAACTTCTACCTGTGAAAAATCAGGATTGATGGTCATGTCGAGATTTAGAGAAGAGGTTAGGGCAAGTTTGGCATCGACGCCTCCAAGGAACTTTTGGGATAAGGTTGTATTGGGGTTGTATGATTTTGATAAGGAACCTCCGGAATGAGGAATAATAGCTAGATGATGCCCACCTTTATTAGGAATGTTTTCCCATTGCAGGGTTCCCATGTTGGAAAGAATAGAGAGTTCGAATCCCCGTTTTACCGGCACCCAAGTGGAAATTTCATTTCGATTCAGATCATTTCGAGCAAAATTGACTTTCCAGTCTTTTTTATCATTACCAAAACGTAGGGTTTTGAATGGAATGGCAATTTCAACAGACCAAAATCCCTGTGTAGGATTCCGAAAAACCTCAGCATACCAAAGGCCATCCCAAGTGGTATTGATGCCCTTAATACCACCTTCCGCGATAATACCATCTCTTTGTACACCGTAGGGATTGACACTGAAGCTCAGACCACTAGCCCCGTCAGAAAAGGCATCAATGAAAATAGCAAATGCATCATTTACGGCGAAGTCAAAGTCTCTTTTTAAAGATTGGATCACATACTCTCCGTGTCGTTCGTGGTGGCATATGGCTCCGATATACAGGTTCTCATTGTCAAAAGTGAGCATAACCTGTGTTTGGGAGTTGGCTTGTAAAGAATCGTAAGGAAAGTTCATTTGGAATTGGTCAGCAATATCTGCTGCATTCCAAGTATGTTCGTCCAAGCGTCCATCCAATAGCATCTCTGTAGTTGTCTGATGTACAACCAAAGTTTTATCACGAGCATAAGCATGGCTTATCACTGTGATCCATACAAGCAATATGCAAAGAAGATTTTTAATAGCTTGTTTAATCTTTTAAACACTGAATAAAATCAGAGGGCAAGCTAAGTAGATGTATTTGTTTTTGTTTTAGAGAAGTCGAAAATATTACAAGTGCATTGTGTTTTATACACTTGAGGTGTTTAAAAATTTCTTGAATGTTTATTTTGATCTATTTTTTTCTGTTTTAAATAACTGAGAAAAACCAAGTCGGAATACAATCAGCATACCGATAAAAATCAAAATAACATACTGAAAAGGCAAGTAAGTAAATGCTATAATCCTTGTTTTCTCTGCAATCCACATTAAGAACAAAATAGAAGCAATCATCATTACAAGGCCAGACATCCT
>JAHDGC010000869.1:1238-3106 GCA_020627865.1 Saprospiraceae bacterium
GGAATACTATCTAATTTTACATTTTTACTAATCAACAACAAGGTAATAACCATTGATAGTAAGGGTAGAATTTGTGTATAAACATCTGTCTGAAAAATACCACGATTCCCAAAGATGAACAATGTTATCGCGAAAATACCTGGTATGCACACCAGATAGATCAAGGTAGAATAAAGGTACTTCCAGGGCGCCAAATGTCCCTCTCCTTTGCCCATGAATCCTGCAATAGCGGCGGTTAATGGTATCATGACAAAATAAGCCACTATCATTTCAGGATTTGCGGAAATTGATTTAAAAAACTGTTCTAAGGTCATGGTTCAATAGTTCTGTTTGGTTTGTGAAACCAGTTTTGTTATAGTTTTGTCATCAAAAATAAAGCCAATGACTTGTTAGAAAGGTGATGACGATGTATAGCTTTAAAGGGGTGCGTATGAAAAAAGTAGGCGATCTTTAAATTTTACATCATAAAGCTATAAATATAATACGATATTATGTATAAATTCCCCGAATTCGGGGAATTTTAGATTTTATTGCTGCCATAAAAAGGCTTAGAGACCTAGCAAAAGTGTTACAGGATCCTCTAACAATTTCTTCACCTTGACAAGGAACGTAACAGAAGTGCTACCATCAATAATCCTGTGGTCGTAAGAAAGTGCGAGATACATCATGGGACGAATAAGGACTTCCCCATTGATAGCCATAGGGCGTTGTTGTATGGTATGCATTCCTAAAATGGCAGATTGCGGCTCGTTAAGGATAGGGGTACTCATCATAGAGCCAAAGACACCACCGTTGGTGATGGTGAAAGTTCCACCACGCATTTCTTCTAGAGTAAGTTTTCCATCACGAGCCTTTTGAGCCAGTTCCTTGATTTTAAGCTCTATTTCATGGAAGCCGAGAGATTCTACATTTTTGACCGGAGGAACAACCAATCCGTTTGGAGTAGAAATCGCAATAGAAATATCTACAAAATCATGATAAACAATCTCTTTACCGTCAATAGCAGCATTTACATCTGGCATCTCCTGTAAAACTTTAGCACAAGCTTTGGCAAATAAGGACATGAATCCAAGTTTGACTCCGTATTGTGCAACGAACTGTTCTTGATACTTCTTGCGGAGTGCCATGATCTCAGTCAAGTCAACTTCGTTAAAAGTCGTCAACATCGCCGTATTATTTTTGGCGGAAACAAGCCGGCTGGCAATGGTTCTCCGCATACGGCTCATCTTTTTACGGGTTTGTGTGCGTTGTCCGGAAGGTATGATCGCCTCTTTCACTGCTGGAGCCTCTGGAGTTGTTGTCTGTGCTGTGGCCACTGCTTTTTGAGCATCTTCCTTCAGGATGCGGCCATCTTTTCCGGTTCCGGAGACATCTTTTGCCGATATCCCATTTTCCTTCAGCATCTTGGCAGCGGCAGGGGATGGGTGTCCGGTTGCATAGTTCGTTGTGGTGCTGGCTGCTACGGCTGGTTCTTCTACAGTGACTTTTTCGGCAGGAGCATCTTTTGACGGACTAGGCGGTTCTGTTCCGACACTAACACTGGTATCAATTTTAGCTACCAATGCACCTATTTCAAGGTCATCTCCTTCGGCCGCAACATAGATGAGTTTTCCGGCAGCTTCAGCTGGAAATTCCAATGTAGCCTTATCGGATTCAAATTCACAAATAGGTTCGTCAAGTTTTACAAGATCCCCATCATTTTTCAACCATTGGGATAAGGTAACTTCGGTGATGGATTCGCCAATTGTTGGCACTTTCATTTCTACGATGCTCATCTTAGATTTTTATTTTGAATTTTTTATATGTGAGTACAAAGTAACGTTGAAAGAATAACTTCCCTATTTAATGTTGTTCTTTTGTCCTTATTC
>JAHDGC010000870.1 GCA_020627865.1 Saprospiraceae bacterium
CCGCTTAGAATAAGCCAAGCTCTCATCACCCCGATCCGAAACAACCGGAAACTTACTATACTCAATTTCAAGACTATCCGCCAAGATCATCTTCCAGTTCCGCAATATGGAGTAGCAACTGAATTTCCTCGATAGAAGTATCTTTACTTTGGGAAAATTTCTGAAGGGATTCTGCTATTTTAAAACCGGTATATTTTGGATCAATAATACTCAAGGACTCTAAGGTAATGACACTCTTGAGGCTTTTACGGCGGGGATGATTAAAAAACTTATTGGCATATAAATAAGCAAAAGCGGCTATTTCTTTTTTGTTTGGCAAAGCCTTAAATTTTTCAAAATAGCTTGCCGGACGATTTTTTAACAATTTTCTTACATCCTCGTCCATTTCAAATAATTCATGGCTTACTTCTGTACATAAATCGGATAAAAGTAAATCCGAAACGGCAATGTAGTGAATGATGTGAGATTCCTGCTCAAGCTGATAGGTGGGGAAAGTCGCCAGCATTTGGTATAGCATATCCGGTGTAAATACGCCAACGACGGAAGCGTAGTAGGCCAATAATAAATTGCCGTCCCGATATTTTGGCGGGACATTTTCCAGATAAGGCAGCAGCATTTTTTGTGCTTCGGATAATATTGTTTTGGCCATAATTATTTTTCTGGAGATTTTTTAAAAAATAATTTTCCAGTTGCTTTCACTTTTCCCCGGAGAATTTTTACTGCACTTTTTAATCCTTCTTTACTTGCTTCAAACATGGGGACAAAGTTTTCAATGAGGGATGCAGAAGTTCCGCCCCAACGATCTCTTGGTACAGGGTTTAGCCAAGCAATTTTAAAACAGTATTGTTTCAGTAACTGAAGGATAATTATGGTTTCGTTTACCCTATCCACATCCAGTTGTCCTCGTGCAGCACCAGCATCAGAGATGATAAGAATGGCAAGATTTCTCCTGTGGTAAATATTCTTTTTCACCTCTTTTAATAACAAAGTATAGTCGGTATGCGAAGCAGCATTGTAAATATAAAAATCCGTGTTTTCTGGATTTCTTGCTGGGAGACTTCTAAAGTAGTAGCTTGTATTTTTGATGGCCGCTTCTTTCTTTGCTGATTGAATTAAGGCATTTGTCATTCCCCTGAAGGCAATCATGGAACCTTTGTTATCTATAAGACTGATAAGGCGAGCCTCGTTCAAAGGTTTTTTATAAAAAACAGGTTGCACCACCAGACCACTCTTTACAACTTCTGATATGGTTCCCATGACATCCAGTTCATCATCATCAATACCTTTCGCAATCTGTTTCAGCCCTCGCCATCCTTGTACCAATTGCCGTTCTTTTAAAATGACATGCTTATCCAGTAAATGAATTTTATAAGGCTCTAGTAAATCCGTTTCCGGGTTCGTACCGAACGATTGTCCCAAATTTTTATTAATGATATTAAGGTACAGGTCTTGCTGCTCTTCAACGGGTAATCGTGTATCTTTTTCGTTCTCCTCAGTAGGGTTCCTTCTCCGGTTCTTCTTTTCTAGCTAAATCTTCTTGCTCTTCACGCTCTTCATTTTTATTTTCAGGTCTGGTATCTTCCTTTTCTTTTGATTCCTGTGGCCTATCAATTTCTTTTGGCAAATCTTTTAAATAATCAAATGATTGCTGGAACAAATTAACAAACAGGTTTTCACTTTGGCCGGGCTTTAACCACAATAATCGACAAAGGTTTAACAAATCTTGTGCATCATCAAGATAAGCTGGTTCTTTTTGCAAGACTTCTATTAAAATGAAGTACTCCCCTAATCCAAGATCAAAATGCTTATGATTCCGGAGTAAATTAAAAAAGTGATATAGGGGTATATTGTCAATCATATAACATCATGCAGGGAAGCTTTCAGGGCTTGCCGAGCTTCCATGTTTTTTAAGAGTACTTGATAAAAAGGTAATTTTTCCTGATTGGAACTTGCCATCCACGTATCCAGATTTTCCAGAAATCTTTTATCGGAATCACGCAACTTTTCTTTATCTGCACTTTTCATTTTGGCTACTTCATCAATAATGGAAAACCAATCTATCAATTCACTGGTAGAAATTTTCTTTTCAGAAATAGCAATCGTGCGATCCAGCTTTTTCCGGATAGCGATAAAATCCTGAACGGCTTTGGTGATATACTCGTCATTGGCTCCGGAGAAATGACTATTCAGAATCTGTACCAATAAAGTTTCATCGGGGAAATTAATTTGATGAAAAATACACCTTCTCAGAAATGCAGGCGGCAATTCTTTTTCCCCATTACTCGTGATAAAGATGAGTGGCATTTCATCAGGTGGGGGAATTGGCTCTCCGGTTTCTTCAATTTCAAATTCAAATCTTTCCAACTCATTTAATAAGTCATTCGGAAAATCAAGACTGGCCTTGTCTATTTCGTCAATCAAAATAATGGCAGGTTTTCCTTTTTCAGAAGCCGCAAAAGCTTTCGACAACTCCCCTCGCTTTACATATGCGCCACCCAATTCCAGCTTATCAATTTGATCTTGCTTGCTCTCAATCTGCGCATCACTCAGTCGCTTCAAAGCATCGTAGCGGTACAGGCCATCTTTTGCTTTCGTTGTCGATTTAATATTCCATTGAAAATAATAATTCTGGTAGTCCTCTCCATACAAATCGTAAGCGACAGCCTCTGCCAGGCGGGTTTTGCCGCAGCCGGGTTCGCCCATCAAAAGTAGCGGTCTCTTTTTAAGCAAGATCATCAGATTGACGGCATCCTTTAAGGAAGAACTTGGAATGTATGGAGCAAGTTTTTTCCCATCAATTGTTTTCGGGGTCAGCAATGTATCCCCCTTGTATTTTTTAGGTCGTTGAATTCTATATTGAGTAAAGTATCCGGAATGTCTTGGCAGATTTGTTCAAATAATTTTTCCACTGTTTTACATTCCGGCATATAATCTTCGTAATGTGCCTTGCATTTAAATTTTGTTACAAACTTTTTGCAGTAATCATCTTGTCTAAAAAGATAAAACACCTTATCTGTTTTGCGCTTCCCCTCTTTAATCCATTTTTCTAGATCCTCCGGCAGAAAAGCCCCCTTAGTCAGTTTAAAAGGAGCAAAAGTATTAATG
>JAHDGC010000033.1 GCA_020627865.1 Saprospiraceae bacterium
AGCGTATATAAATTTGGCCTACAAATTATTCTGAACTTTTAAGGAATAATTAGGATATGGTAGATAAAGTCTTAAAAAAGATATAATACTTTTAGCCTGATTTAATGAATGAACAATTCATAATTTACTAACTTGGACTTGAGCCGGCAAGCTGTTCTGTATGGCTATTGCAACCTGTTTTCTCTTTAGGCTATTTATATGCCGTTAAAATGTTTTGATTCGTACTTTTTTAGCAATATGCATTATTTTGAGCAGCAATTTATATTAAAATTTATTATCTTTATTTTATGAAAAAGGACCTTGCGAACAGAAAAGATATTGTTACTTTAATCGAAGCATTTTATATTCAGCTGCGGGAGGATGACTTGGTCGGGAAATTCTTTACAGATGCTATACTCTTGGAGTTGGATGCTCACCTCGATGTTGTTGTCAACTTCTGGGATACGGTGCTTTTTAATACCAGAACATACAACGGTAACGTCATGTTAAAGCATATTGAGTTGGACAAGAAAATTCCTCTAGAGAAAACACACTTCGAACGCTGGAAGTTGCTCTTCTTTAATACCCTCGACGAAAATTTTCATGGGGCAAATGCCGATGAAATCAAACGGCGTGTGGAGCTGATTATGCCCCTAATGCAATTCAAAGTGGAGCAAGGGCGAAAACCTGGAGCAATACAATAGAGGGTTAATTGCATATTATTTTTGTTTTTATTGTAAAAATTACAAATATTTTATTTTTATACTTATTTTACCACGAAAATCATATTAAACCCTATCTTTTTCTCTTCTTATCGTTAAAAAATGGCCAAATAGTTGCATTGTTTTCTTAATATAATAACTTTGCACAAAATTTGGAATCATGGACACACAGACAAAAACAAACATCATTATTGACTTCGATAGTACCTTTATGCAGGTAGAAGCCCTCGAAGAACTGGCCGACATCATCCTAAAATCTTCTCCAAATCGGAAAGAAATTGTAGATCAAATTAAGGCCATCACTGATCTGGGCGTTGACGGAAAAATTACCTTTAACGAATCCCTCAGCAGGCGACTTGCGCTAATTCGCGTTCACGAGAATCACCTCGTCAAGTTGGTTAAACGACTCAAGAAGAAAGTCTCCGTTTCCTTTTCTCGGAACCGGAAATTTTTTAAGAAATACAAAGGCCGCATCTTTATCATTTCCAATGGCTTCAAAGATTTTATCGATCCGGTTGTTGCGGATTATGGTATTGATGAAGATCGTGTGTTGGGGAATACCTTCACTTTTGATGATGAGGGTTGGGTAACGGGGTATGATAAAAATAACCTGCTCGCCTATAGCAAAGGAAAATCTAAAAGATTGAAGAGCTTGAATCTGGATGGCGAAATTGTCGTTATCGGAGATGCATATACCGACTTTGAAATGGTAGAGGCAGGGATTGCCCATAAGTTTTTTATGTTTACTGAAAATGTTTTCCGTGAAAGCATCTTGGATAAGGCGGATCACGTAACGCCTAGTTTTGATGAATTCCTCTACGTACATAATATGCAAGGGGCTTTATCGTATCCTAAGAGCCGCCTGAAAGCATTATTGTTAGATGATATAAATGGCATTGCCCATAAGGCGTTCGAAACGGAGGGCTATCAGGTAGAGTCTATAAACGGAAACCTGACAGAGCAAGAACTTTGCGAAAAAATTGCAGATGTTTCCATTCTTGGCATCGACGCTCGGACAGTGGTTAGTGAAAAGCTACTCGATCATGGGAAACGACTGATGGCCATTGGTTCCTTCTCCGCGAGAACACATTTTATAGATACGGCTGCGTGTGCCTCTAAGGGCATCATCGTTTTTAATGCACCTTATACGAACCTACGCTCTCAGGTAGAGTTAGTCGTCGGGCAAATCATCATGCTCATGCGACGGATTCCGGCCTATAACCGGAAAATGCATGCGGGGAAGTGGGCAAGCTTGCCAACAGATACCTTTGAAATCAGGGGGAAAAGATTGGGGATTGTTGGCTATGGTAATGCCGGACAACAATTATCCGTACTAGCAGAGGCTATGGGGATGGAGGTTTTTTATTATGATTTATTAGAAAAACCTGCGCTTGGTAATGCAAAGAAATGCATCACCTTGAAAGAGTTGTTGCGCAAGTCGGATGTGGTGTCTCTACACGTTGATGCAAGACCCGAGAACAAGAAGTTTTTTGATAAATCGGCTTTTAAGGCCATGCGCAGAAATTCGATCCTGATTAATTTGAGCAACGGTACTGCTGTAGATGAAAAGGCTTTGGTGTCCAATTTGAAGTCTGGCAAATTATTGGGAGCAGGGGTTGATGTGTTTTCCAAAGAACCATCTGAGGAGGAAAGCCATTTTCAATCTAAATTGCAAGGATTTGAAAATGTTATCCTGACACCGCACATTAATGGAAGTACCGTTGAAGCTAAAGAAGATACGGCTCATTTTGTGCCCATGCAAATTATTGATTATATCAACTCCGGCATCACTTCCGGAAGTGTCAATTTCCCGAAACTGCAATTGCCGACTTTAAAAAATGCACACCGATTGATTCATATTCATGAGAATCGTCCGGGCTTATTGGCAAAAATAAACAGTGTGTTGGCGGAGCATAATATCAATATCTTAGGTCAATACCTGAAGACCAATAACGAGATCGGATATGTGATTACGGACATTAATAAAAAGTACGGGAAAGAAGTGTTGAAGGATTTGAAGAAAATTGATCGTACTATTAAATTCCGGACATTGTATTAAAACCCGTTGTTTGTTCTTGTGCGGGTGTAATGCTCATGTCCGCTACTTTACACTTTTGAGGGAACATACCATGAAGGAAATACAAAACATCATACAAGCATATGATAAAATAACGTTGCCAAACCAAAAGGCAGCCTTAGCAACCGTTGTCCATGTAGAAGGCTCTTCCTACAGGCGGATGGGTGCTCGTATGTTGATTGTTGAAGATGGCACTTGGGTTGGAGGAATTAGTGGCGGCTGTCTGGAGGGAGATGCCTTGAGAAAAGCCAAGCAAGCTATTCTTAAAAATAAGCCCTCCTTGGTTCGGTATGATACGAGGGAAGAAGATGCTTACCAAATTGGTGTCGGGCTGGGTTGCAATGGATTAATTGATGTCTTGATTACACCTTTGGACAAGGCAGATAAAAATAATCCTATTGAGATATTACGGGATTGCGTTTTAGTGAGAAACGATAATATTTTAATTACAATAATTGAGGCAGAAGATAATTTTTTACAAACTGGTTCTATTTTTAAATACAACGGAGAAGAACAGTTGCAACAGCTTTTAAAAAATGAAGAACTTGTTGATGTATTGGAATGCGATATTGCTCTTGCAAAAGAAAACCAGAAGTCGAGCACGCAGTTGTATGGAACAAGAAATGGCAACTGCAAACTTTTTATAGAAATCCTACCGCCTGCTATTCACTTATTTATTTTTGGTGGCAATTATGATGTTTATCCCCTCGTGGATTTGGCGAAAGCTATTGGCTGGAAAGTTACCATCATTGCCAATCCGACGAAGTTGGCCAAGCCCGTATTTGCAAAAGCGGATGCTGTAGTGGATAAAAAAAAGGTGGCCATAACATTCGAGGAGCTTTCCTTCGATGCCTACAGTGCAGCAGTATTGATGGCGCATGATTACGAAACGGATAAAAATAATTTTATAAAAATAGTTCCTACCGAAGTGCCCTATATCGGTTTGCTAGGCCCATTGAAAAGGAGCAAGAAAATATTTGAAGCAGCAAAAGCGGAAGGCCTCGCATTGGAAGAACCGTTGCAAAATCGCATCCACGCCCCACTAGGTTTGGATACCGGAGCAACGACACCCGAAGAGATTGCCATTGCTATGTTAGCGGAAATCCGTACTTTCTTCTCCAATCGAAAAGGTGGTTTCTTAAAAGATCGAGGAGGTTCCATTCACGAACGATAGGGCGCTGTAAAAGCATCGCATGAGCGTAATGTTTACACTGTTCCTTCCCTAGCAATCAAAAAAATAAATTTTTATATCTCGCGGAATGTACTTGTTTTTGTATACATTCCGCGAGTTATAATTTTATGTAATATTAGGTGGCGACTTAAAAATGGATGTTTTATTTGGATAAAATATTGCTTTTATCTATATTTGATTCTGGAACAAATAAGCTAAACAACAATTCCTTTTCAACGACGACTTCTCCTTCCCATAAATCAGGAGTACATTTCCCTATTCTAATAAAATCATCCCTTATGAAAAATCAAAGCAACAGAGGTTTTACCTATATCGCATTTTTATTTTTATTCGTTTTCTATAACAATACTTTTTCGCAAAATAATACACAAGCACCCTTAGCCATTAACCTAGCCGGAGTAGCTTCCTGGGAAGAAGGTTTTGCCTTCGTCGATATCATGAAAGTTTCCCGTACTTGGATTTCCCAGTGCTCCGGTTGCGACTGGGGAACTGGCGACCCACTCCCAATGGACAGCCTCGATTGGGTGACATCCTTACCTGCCGGCCACTGGGCAGAAACCGTCATGTTAGATGGCAATCCTGCTAAACCTGCTGGCAGGTACACTTTGCTTTTTGACGGTGCCGGTACCTTTGATTTTAATGGAGATGTCTTGAGTCAAACTTTAATCGCTCCCGGACATATCGAGCTGGAAGTCTCTGAAGGCACCGCCGGCATCTGGCTTCGTATCATGGCAACTGATCCAAACAGTGTCGGAGATTATCTGCGCAACATCAGGCTCATCTTGCCCGGTTATGAAAATACTTATCAGGCAGAACCTTTTTATCCACCCTTTCTGGAAACATGGAAAGATTTTCAAACCATTCGCTTCATGGATTGGGGCAGCACCAATAATAATCCGATCATAACTTGGTCGGAACGGACAACGCCTGAACACCAAACCCAATCTCGCCATGCAGGTGTTGCCCTAGAGTATATGGTGCAGCTGTGCAATCTCTTGCAAACTAATGCATGGGTCTGTATTCCTCATCAAGCGGATAATAATTATGTTAGCCAAATGGCAACTTACTTGCGGGATAATCTGGATGCTGGTTTGAAAGTTTACATCGAGTATTCCAATGAGGTTTGGAACTGGCAATTTGTGCAGGCAACTTATGCGGTAGATCAAGGTGCAGCCCTAGGCATAGGGAATGGTGTCGGAGAAAATCAAGCCTACTATTATGCCCATCGCTCTGTTGAAATTTTCAACCTTTTTGAAGCGGCTTTCGGTAACCTGAATCGTTTGGAGCGTGTGATCGCTTGGCAAAATTTTAGTACTTATTGGTCTCCTTTAATTTTAGATTACAACAATACTTGGCAGTCAACAGATGCCTTTGCGATTGCGCCTTACTTCGGTGGTTTTCTAGGGAACCCAGAAACACAAGATGCCGTTGCGGCGATGACGACGGATGAGATTCTGGATTTGTGTGAAGACCAATTGGCCTATAACATGGATGGTTGTCGGCAGCAAGCAGAGATTGCCAACAGTCGGGGGCTTTCCCTCATTGCTTACGAAGGTGGTCAACACCTTGTTGGATATTCTGGTGCAGAAAACAATACGGCACTAGAGGCAGCACTGGTGGCAGCCAACCGTTCACCACGTATGCAAAAAATGTATTTAGAATATTATAACCGTTGGAAAGAAATTGGGGGAGAATTATTCGCTGTTTTTTCCTCGATGGGTGAGCCTTCCAAGTGGGGCAGTTGGGGCTTGTTGGAAAACTATGAAGAAGATTATTGGGCCGCTCCCAAATACGCGGCAACCATGCAGTTTAATGATGCCAATAATCCGGCTTGGTGGTTATCTCCTGCTACGACAACAATCCCCTGTGGGGAGCAGTTGATTGCTTTTGATGGAGGAGATCTGCCGGCATTGACGATTAATCAAAACAGAGTGTTTACAAATACTGCTAGTGGTCAAATGCTGCCATTTAGTTTGGCCAATGGCGATCATTTATTCAATACAGGTGATCCACAATCTGAATTTTATGGCGGCATGGTAATGGATTTCGGAACCGATCCAATAGGCGGAACGACCTATACTTTGAGTAACTATGGTTCCAATGATTATTTCATCATGGGTGCTAGTACAGGAGCAAGCATGACCAGTTGTGTAGACGGTATTTTTCTTTGGAAAAAGGAACAATTTTTAAATAATTATGATGTAGCTAATGATGTAACTGTCGGAAAGATGCGTTGTAACATCAGAGATTTTGTCAGCAATAGTGGAACCGCAGAATTTCGATTCGTCATTAAAGACAACGGGAATTATTATATTTCAGATTTTATGACTTGGGACGACCATGGCTTTTTTGAAATGGATTTGTTTAACAATTCAGAACGTCCTGGAAGGCGTTGGTATCCCTTTAATCCAGCGGTTAATGATTTTGCAATTCCTCCCGTACTCGTTGCTCCTGAAGCAGTCTCATTTAATAATGTAGAAGCAGTCGGATTTGCTTTACATGCGGACCGGGAATACCACACTGCTTTTTCTTTTGATCTTTTTGAAGTGTATACTCGCCCAGCAGAAGAGTTCACTGTTCGCCTGAATCAGCATCCCATACAAGTTGATCCAACGGATGTTTTAAACATAGTGTACACGGCAATCTTTGGCGAAAGCACTTCCGATTTTGCTAGCAGTGATGTACAAATTTCAGGTAGTGCAACCGATGCCGGAACGACAGCAACCGTAACCGAAGTCGCTCCAATGGATGGTACAACCTATGAAATTACGATTCAAAATCTAGTCCAAAATGGTTTCGTGATTGTAGACATTCCTGCCAATGTTGCTACAAACAATTTAGGATATTTTAACCTCATGGCTACCACAACGGATAACGTCGTCTCTTTTAATGGTGCGAATAATCCAACCGTTAGTTTGGAACAAGGTACAGGGCAAACTGATCCAACTCTGGATGTCCCCGTTTACTTTACCGCCACATTTGATATGCCTGTTTCCGGTTTTGATGCAAGTGATTTGTTATTGGCAGGTACTGCAAATCCAACCACAGCCTCAATTACTGAAGTTGCCCCGATGGATGGCACAACCTACAGCATTGCTGTTAGCGGGATGATGGCCAACGGAATGGTAACGATTTCCCTTCCTGCTAACAATGTGTTTAGCACCAACTTTAATTTAGGTAACAAAGCTTCTACCAGTATAGACAATACCGTTGAAGTAATTATAGACCCTTTGTCTGCTGCCACTTTAATTGATTTTCAGGGAGCAAATATTCCTGATGAAGACTTAAGTGAAAATCGTTTTCTGGAAACTAGTGTAGATGGCTTGGCCTGTGAAATGCCATTTGATACAACGATGCCCATCTGGACATCGAGCTATGACCAAGCAGCAATATATGGAGGAGCTTCCTTAGCGTATGAAATGACACCGGATTGTAATTTTCAAATGCGTACAAATGACACTGGTTTTGAACCCAATCGCTTCTGGTGCCAAGTTGCCGGCTCCGACGGGGAAAGTACCGTAATTGATTTGTTATTTTTATGGCAAAAAGATCAGTTTCTAAACAATATGCATTTATATCAGGTCGGGTTTGATAACGATATAAGCAACTCTTCCCTTACCATCAACGTTACGGGAAAAAGGGAAATGGTAGACCTCCGTTTTGTAATTCAAAATAATGGCATCTACTACATGTCAGAATTTACCAGCAACGATTTAGGCTGGATAACATTGAATGATTTTAATAACAATTCCCTTGCGGGAAAGCGTTGGGCAGTCATCAATCCCTCCAACAACAATTTCCAAATCCCAGTGCCTTTACCTGTTTTTCGTCCCGTCAATTTTGACCATGTGACGGCTGTAGGTTTCATCATGCACAGTGTTCGGGATACCTATTCTCAATATTTTTCTTTCGATACTTTTCAGGCCAACGGCATCAACCTTTCCCATGCTTGCCAAAGTGATTTGACCTTTACTTCTTTGCAAACGGATGATCATGTTTATCAGGCAGGGAATACGATTTCGTCAACAGCTGTTTTGGGGAATGGTGTTGCTATCGAATATAAGGCGGGTGTTGAGATTTATTTGGATGCAGGTTTTGAGGTGCCGGTAAATGCTGTTTTTAGTGCGGAGATTGAGGGTTGTGATTAATCGCAAGTTGTGTGAATGAGGTTCGGTATATCTTTGGCATCTATTCTTCTAGATGATTGTGGAAGTGTAAAGGATAGAACATTGTTACTGTTAAAATGTTTTGAAAGTGACCAAAAAAATCAAAATAAAAATACGACTCAACTGGTAGGGTATTTTTAGTGTAAGCTGTTATAAGTTAAAATCAACGTATGAAAAATTTAATTTTAACCCAAATACTTGCCATCGTTTGCTATTTACTATTAAGCACGCCTTGCGCTACGGCACAAACAGTCCCGAATATTTCTACCTTCAATGAAAATATCATCTGGGAGAATATCTTATCCAAATTCTGGATGCAACAGGTTCCGTTTATCTGGACTTATCGAACCAAAATAGTCCGCTAGAAATAGACATTGCTAGTCTTCCGCAAATCTTCCTGTGCCAAAACTTCCAACATTTGGTGACTTTTTTTGTCTATCAAAAGCCGTTGCCAAGTCTTCGTCTGATGCCGGCCTTGCCTCAAAAATATAGATCTCCTCGTTTTAATTTTTCGAATAAGTTCTTTTATGAAATATCACCCAACCCCATTTCGTTCCGCCCCATCATCCTCCAAAAAATCCGTAGCCGATTTCGGTAATTGCTTACTCGCCTTTGCCCCAAGCGATTTCAACCGCTGTGCTTTGGTCATCAAATTGCCACTACCCAAAGAAAGCTTCCGCATCGAGAGATCAAAAGCTGTTTTGCTTTGATCAATGCGTTTGCCAATGACTTCCATGTCGGTTACAAAACCGGCAAACTTATCATACATTTTTCCAGCTTCGGTAGCAATCTCAACAGCGAATCTTTGCTGCTTATCATTACGCCACATCGTCTCTACGGTCTTTAAGGTAGCTAGTAGGGTAGACGGTGTTACAATAACGATATTTTTTTCAAAAGCATAATTGTATAGCTCCGGATTATTTTTTACCGCAGCAGAAAAGGCCGTGTCGATAGGTACAAACATCAACACAAAATCTGGACTTTCAATTTTATACAACTCATGGTACCGTTTGGCGGCAAGCCCATCAATATGTTTCTTGATGGAAAGACAATGTGCCCTTAAATTATATTGTGCAATTTCTTCGTCCTCTGCATTGGTGAATCTTTCATAAGCAACTAGGCTTACTTTGGAATCAATAATATAAACTTTATTATCTGGTGTATTGATAATAATATCCGGTTGCTGCCTTTTATTTTCATCAGAGAATATAGATTTTTGAACAAAGTACTCCCGTCCTTTTTCCAGGCCAGATTTATCCAGGATATTTTCCAAAATAATTTCACCCCAAGTCCCTTGTTTTTTGTGATCGCCTTTCAGAGCCTTGGTGAGGTTAACCGCCTCAGTAGAAATTTTTTCATTGAGTTGAGCAAGGCTGATAATTTGTTGTTTTAATGCCGAATTTCTTTCGACGGATTCCTTGTTGGTCGCTTCTACCTTTTCTTCAAAACTTTTGATTTTTTCCTTGAGCGGTTCCAATAAATCCGTGATCCCTTTCCGCTGTTGGACATCAAACCTGTTTGACTTTTCTTCGAGGACTTTATTGGCCAGCAACTCGAATTTTTCTTGCTGCTCGGAAAGGTCAATTTTATATTGCTCAAACTGATCGTACAAACCGGTAAACTTCGTATCCAAGACAGAATAATCTTTTACCAACTGGTGATTCTTTTCTTTTTCTATTTCCAATGCGGCTGAGGCCGTTTCGAGTTTTTCCCCAAGTTGTTGGTTATCTCGCTTGAGGTGTTCATTTTCATGTTCCAATACCGCAAACTTTTTTTGCCCCGCCAGATAAATAATAATCCAAGAGAACAAAGTAAGTGTTGCAAAAGAAAGTAGGACAAAAGAAATATCATTGGATTCCATAATGTAAATTGAGTTTGTTGATTAATATTCCTTAACGGCAAAATACAATTATTTTTTAATATTTAATACTGATGATTATAATTATTTTTATATGAATAATTTGATAAACAGGACTAAAACTGTAACTTTGGTGCCGAAACTCATTAATACATAAAATAATATCACATGGAAGCATATATTTATGACGGGATCAGAACGGTGAGGGGCAAGGGGAATAAAAAAGGAGCTTTGATAGGTATTACACCAACGGAACTGGCGGCGCAAGTGCTGGTGGCCTTGAAGGAAAAGCATGATCTTGATACAACACAGGTAGAAGATGTCATGTTAGGTTGTGTCGGGCAGGTTATGGATCAAGCTGCGAATATTGCGAAAACGGCAGCCCAGCATTCTGGCTACGGAGACCATCTTTGTGGTGTTAGTTTAAATCGTTTTTGTGGTTCTGGATTGGAAGCCATTAACCAAGCAGCAGCTTATGTTAAATCTGGATTTCGTCAACTTATTGTTGCGGGAGGTGTAGAAAGCATGTCTAGGGTGAAAATGGGTTCCGATGGCGGAGGCATGTTTATTGATCCGGCCGTTGCCATTCCGGGCAACATTGTTCCACAGGGTATCTCCGCAGATTTGATCGCTTCCAAGTATGGTTTTTCTAGAAAAGATACAGATGAATTTGCTTATGAATCTCAGATGCGGGCGACGAAAGCTGATCAAGCAGGACATTTTAAATCTAGAATTGCCGTGAAGGATATTAACGGAATTACCATGTTAAATACGGATGAAAATATTCGGCCTTCGACGACGGTGGAGGGCTTAGGACAGCTCAATCCTTCCTTTGAAATGATGGGGCAAATGGCCGGTTTCGATGCAGTTGCTATTGACAAGTATCCAGAGGTGGAAAGGATCAATCATGTGCATCATCCCGGTAATTCTTCTGCTATTGTGGATGGTGCGGCAGTAACCTTAATTGGGAATAAGTCTGTAGGAGAAAGTTTAGGTCTCAAACCCAGGTTCAGAATTCGGGCAGCTGCTATTTGTGGTACTGATCCGACGATTATGTTGGTGGGGCCAGCTCCGGCATCCAAGAAAGCGTTGAAGCAAGCGGGCATGGAAAAAGAGGATATTGATTTGTTTGAAGTGAATGAAGCTTTTGCCGCAGTTCCAATGTTATTTATGGAAAAAATGGGAGTGCCTTTTGGTAAGATTAATGTGAATGGTGGAGCGATTGCAATGGGGCATCCGCTTGGTGCAACGGGTTGTATGTTGACAGGTATCTTGATGGATGAGTTGGAACGGAGGGATTTGAATACGGGGTTGGTGACGTTGTGTATTGGTGGAGGGATGGGGATTGCTTCGATTATTGAAAGAATTTGAGAATAGAGACTTTCCTCATCGTGTTTTGCTTGCTTTTCTTTTTAGCCAATGTTTTACTTTGATGTAAGCTCTCTTTTTAATTTTCTTCTGATACTCTGGGTCATTCTTCTGATTTCGGTAATTTCTTTCACTAGTTCACTTTCTGTTTTTTTAGAAATAAATTCTAAATCGGAGGTTAGATAGATTTGAGTTTCTAATTCACAAAGAGAACCAATAGCAATATCTAGAAAATGAATTAGTTGAGGATCTGTATCTCTACCACAGCCTTCTGCTATATTTGAAGGAACAGAGACAGAGCATCTTCTGATTTGTGAAGTTAATCCGAACTTTTCCTCTGGGGGAAATGATTTTGTAATAGTATAAATTTGTTTTACCAACAATCTGCTTCTTTTCCAAATTCCAAGATGTAAAAAATTATGTCTCATATTATGTGATTTTTAATAGTAGGAGTAAGATGATATTTGTTTTAATAAAAGTAATTTAAATAAGGCCAAGATGATGAATATAAATAAGTTTAGTGTCTCTAATCTCTAATCTCTATTCTCTGCTCTCTATTCTTCAACTACAAATGTATAAAAAAATCTCAGTTCAATGAAAAACAACTTCCTCCAATACACCACCAACAACGGCATCGCCACCATCACCATCAACCAAACCGAGCAACCCACAAACCTATTCAGTTTCGAATTCATAAAAACCTATCTCGAAACAGCAGAACAAGCCCTTGCAGATGAGAAAGTAAAAGGCATTATCGTAACATCTGGCAGACGCATATTTATGGCAGGGGCAGACCTTCGGGCATTGATGAAACCGATAGATGATCCGGAAGCATTTTTCAAATCCATCATGGAAATGCATAAAAGATTTAGGGCAATAGAAACTGGAGGGAAACCATTCGTCGCGGCCATTAATGGAACCGCATTGGGTGGTGGCATGGAGCTGTGCCTGAACTGTCATCATAGAATTGTCTTGAACAATATTAAAATCAAACTGGGTTTTCCCGAATCAAAAGTAGGCTTGTTGCCCGGTGGAGGAGGTACAGCAAAGACACCTTATCTAATGGGCATCCAGAATGCTTTGATGTATATGTTGCAAGGTAAGGAAGCCCGTCCACCACAAGCACTCAAGGATGGATTGGTGGATGATGTTGCGGATTCACAGGAAGACTTAATGGCGAAAGCCGAAAAATGGATATTGGAAAATCCGAATCCGGTACAACCTTGGGACAATAAAAAACATAAGATACCCGGTGGAGCATTTTGGTCTCCGGGAGGTGTGCAGACATTGGTCGGAGCAGCAGGAAACGTAACCAAATTGACGCACGGAAATTATCCGGCACAAAAATATATTTTAAGTGTGACCCATGATGGTTTACAGTTGCCGATAGATAGGGCTTTAGAAGTGGAGGCCAGATATTTTACAAAAGTCTGCCAATCCAAAGAAGCATCAAACATGATACGCACGGGATTCATGGGTATACAAGCTGCGAAGAAAGGAAAGGCAAGACCAAAAGAGGAACCGAAATATGAAGTCAAGAAATTAGGGATTCTCGGTGCCGGCATGATGGGCGCTGGGATTGCTTATGTGTCTGCAAAAGCAGGAATGGAAGTCGTCTTGAAAGATGTTTCCGTAGAAAATGCGGAGAAGGGGAAGACTTATTCCAAAATGTTATTGGATAAAGCGATTGGTAGAAAACGTTCCACACCGGAAAAAGCAGAAGCATTGTTGTCAAGGATTCATACAACTGCCGATCCGAATGCTGTAGCCGATTGCGATTTAATTATTGAAGCTGTTTTCGAAAACCCAGATTTAAAAGATAAAGTAACTAAAGAAACAGAAGCAGTCTTGGGGGCAGACAAAGTTTATGCGTCCAATACTTCCACGATTCCCATTACATTGTTGGCAAAATCATCTGAACGCCCAGAAAATTTCATCGGGATTCATTTCTTTTCTCCGGTAGATAAGATGCCTTTGGTAGAAATTATTGTTGGAGAAAAGACAGAAGGAAAGGCGATTGCGGCAGCAGTAGATTATACGGTTTCTATTGGCAAAATTCCAATTGTAGTCAATGACAGTCGAGGCTTTTTTACCTCCCGTTGTTTTGCTACTTTCCTCAGAGAAGGCATGTTTCTGATGGAAGAAGGTGTGCCGCCCGCAATGATTGAAAATATAGCGCGCAAGAAAGGGATGCCCGTTGGTCCATTGGCTGTGCATGACGAGGTAACTTTAACCTTGAGTCTGCATATTCAGGATAGTGATCCAAGAACAGATAAGCAAGCCTATGAAACTCGGTTTTATAAATTGCTGAAAAATTTGATAGAGAACCACAACCGTACCGGCAAGAAAGATGGCGCCGGATTCTATGATTACCCGAAAGGGGAAAAGAAAAAATTGTGGCCAAAATTAAATGAAATTTATAATTCAAATGTTGAAGCTCTAGACGAAACAACCATTGCGAAAAGACTGTTGTATTGTCAGGCATTGGCCAGTTATCGTTGCCTTGATGAAGGGGTTTTGAATTCCTCTACAGATGGCGATATTGGCTCTGTACTAGGTTGGGGATTCCCAATTTATACGGGAGGTGCCATTTCTTATATTGATTATGTTGGCATAGATCAGTTCATTGCAGATTGCGAAATGTTCAAGGAAAAATTTGGTGACAGATGGACAGTGCCAGATAGCCTAAAAGCATTGGCCGAAGAAGGTAAGTCTGTACACGATTTCTCAAAGGCAGATAAGTTAATTAAACTGTAAGCTTTATGGTTTATTGATAAATCACGTAAAAGTCTGAACCTTGATTTACCTGATGTCCTTGATGCTCTATTTTCTGCTCTGCAGCGTCTGACCTCTGATAACGAGCGAAGCGAGTGGTCTCTAATCTGACAACAAGCAAGGCAAGTGATCTTTTAATAATAAAATGAAACCGCTAGAAGATATAAAAATAATTGACCTTACCCGACTACTTCCTGGCCCAGTAGCGACACATCTCCTCGGACAAATGGGCGCGGAAGTTATCAAGATAGAAAGCCCGAATCGGATGGATTATGCCCGGTTTATGGGTAAGCAGGTTGATGGCGCAAGCATATTGTTTCACCAACTGAATCATAATAAACAATTCAAGCTAATTGACTATACCACACCAGATGGAAAAGCAGCATTGTTAGACTTGATTAAAGATGCAGATGCTTTAATCGAACAATTTCGCCCAAGAGCTATGGAAGCATGGGGTTTGGGTTATGAAGCGATTAAAGCAATTAATCCCAATATCGTTTATGTCTCCTTAACGGGATATGGACAACAAGGTAATTACAAAAATGAGGCAGGTCATGATTTTAATTACTTGGCTTACGCCGGAATGATGAGTTTCCTGAAAGACGATCATGGCAAACCTGTTGTACCCGATTTTCAACTGGCTGATATCGCAGGTGCTTATATGGCAGTGATGGCATTGCAAGCAGCGTTAATTAAAAAACTAAAAACAGGGGCGGGAAGCTATGTCGATGTGGCCATGTGTGATGCGGTGATGCCTTTTCTGGCGATTCCTTATAGTTTGCACTGTAGTGAAATGGATTGTCGGATATTTAATGTTATAAATGGGAGAACAACCGTTAATTATGCGGCCTATGAATGTGCTGATGGCAAATGGCTTTCTATTGCGGCACTGGAAATAAAGTTTTGGAATAATCTCTGTGATGTGATCGGGAAACCAGAATGGAAACGACAACATCAAATGGAGTTGATGAATGCGAATTTTGTAAAACAAGATGTAGCCGATTTTTTTAAGACCAAAACCAGAGATGCCTGGATGGAAATCTTACAAGGCAAGGATGTTTGTGCGGCACCAATTTTAGAGATTGAAGAACTGGAAGATTTTGGTTATCATAGGGAGAAGAATACTTTTTTAACTTTTGAAACGGAGAATGGAAGTAAATTGAAAACGATGAATTTACCTTTTCGAATCAGTTGATCAATGTGCTTCAGTAGCGGGCAGTTATTGTTGTTTTGTACAGTAGCTTTGGATCTTATAAAATATTAGGTGGATGATAAATGGTGTCGGTACGATGTACCCTGTCTGCGTGGCCCTGTCTGCGTGACTTGTCAGGCAGGTCGCCAGGCAGGCTCTGTTTATTCTGTTTTACTTTTTTACAAATGGTGCCGGAACTACGTTCCTTTTACAGCTCCAGAGGCTTGTCCGGCCAAAGACGGGAGCGTTACCATTTGTAGAGACCCAATTAGGAAGGGGTATTATGAGGTGATCCTTTGGATATGTTGTAGCGAACAGCGTTTCTTTCTTAATGCCTTAATGGTTGGCAACATTTAAATGTCGATTTTATTTTTTGAATAATACTTAATAATTTTTTCAGATTACGGTTAGGTACGTAGTCCCAGCACCATTACATAACAAGCAAATTTTCCAAAGTGTCCAATGGCATGACTACTTACCATATTATCTTTACCTCTTAAATTACTTCAGTTATGAATCATCTTGATTATTTATCCATGCTTTTTCTATTTCTGATTTGCTCGACCAATATGCAAGGTCAGAATTGGGAAGAGAATGTATTGTTAGAAGGTCTTGATGCCTTGGGTAGTCCCAACAGGGTTGAGACAGCAGACATCGATGGTGATGGAGATAATGATGTGCTTATTGCCGGAGCAGACATGAGTTATTTTGAAAATCTCGGGAATAATAATTTCAGCGATAAACAATTGATTAGTGATAGTTTGGAGATCACTTGGGGAAGCCACTTGAAAACGGATGATTTTGATGCTGATGGCGATCTTGATATTTTGTGTATCCATGGCGGTACCAATTTAGGATGGCTTGTTAATGATGGCAATCAAAATTTTACCATACAGACAATCGGTTCTTTTTCAAATTCATTTCGTTCCATTGCTTATGCAGATTTAGACGGTGATGGAGACATGGATATTACCGCAGGCGGGAAATGGTTCGAGTATCAAGAAGACGGAACTTACGTTGAACATGTTTTGCATAATGGTTATTACATGTCGATATATATCTTTGCTGCTGATATGGATAATGATGGTGACAATGATATACTATCCATGCATAGATCCGAAGGAACTATTAAATGGTTTGAAAATAATGGCAATGGCAATTTTTCTGATATTGCATATTATGCCTCTTTGGCTGCTGGATTTAACGGTTTGGTCAGTACTGCCTTTTTATCTGATATAGATTATGATGGATGGATCGATATTGTATGGACTGCGGGGCGTCAAGGAGTGCATTTCACGATGTGGACTAAAAATATGGGCGACAATGTTTTTCACGCTCAGGATAATATCGCTTATTATTATGAATTCGGAATTACAGGTTTGGCCCACTCTTATCTCGTTGACCTTGATCTAGACGGAGATATTGATTTATTGGATGCCTCTTACAATACCAAGAGTCTGTCAATGTATAAAAATAATGGCAGTGGTGAGTTTGTTTTCGGAGGGAATATATTTTTTACTGCTAACAAACAACCTTACTTCGTTTGTGCGGGTGACTTAAATGGCGATGGCTATCCTGATCCGGCACTTTATTATGATAGCGATCTTTCTGTTAATTATAACGATCATATCGTTTGGTTTAAAAACAATTTTTACCCGCATATTGAGGCTGAAATCAATACCATTACTTGTAATCCGGGTGCCACACCTTTTGATATTTCCGATGATTTTATTGAAGCCGAAATTGACATTTCCAGTATTAGTTTAAGTAATCAGGTTTCTGCATCTTCTCCCTCTGGAGATGTTACGCCTTCTTCGTTAAATACTCCCGCTACGACAACATTTCAATTTGCTCCCGGAACAGCAGGGAATGGAAACATTATGTTAAGTTTAGATGATGTCGTAGAGCCATCATACGAATTAACGATAGAAATTACAGACCCGGGAGCTTGCCTTGTCGATCCGAATTTTGAATATATTTTTGAAAATGTTACTTGCCACGATAATGGAACCTTGGATAATGATGAAGATGATTTTGTAACATTTACCTTAACCGTGGAGACCAATTATGATGGAGGCTATAACCTATCTGGTAATGGTCTGTCTTTTTCGCCATCAACAGGAACCTATGGGCAAGCTGTCGATATGACACTTGAGGGTGGAACAGAAATTTTTGAATGGCTTGAAATACACTTATCAGATTTAATTCATCCTGCTGTTATGGATACGACTATCCTCGAAGGGCCACTCCATTGTTCTACGATTTATTTAAATACAAACACCATATATCCAACTATTTCGGGAGGGCAGCTTGGGAATAAAGTCGTTATTCATGGGAATGTTGCCGCAGTTAGCATGCCATATGCCTCGGCTCCGATTCTCAATAGTAAAGGAAGGGTGCTACTTTATGAACAGGTGGATAGCAATGACTGGATATTGTTAGATCAGGTTTATGCTGCTGCCCAGACAGAGAACTTTAGTGATGGTGCTATTGATTTATCTGATCAATATTTAATTGTAGGTGACGGGCATGGAGATGATAATGGATCGGATAGTGGTTCCGCATTTATTTATGAAAGGAATGGAAATTCTTGGGATAATGAAGTCGAATTGTATGCTTCCGATAGCCAAGCCTATGATTTGTTTGGATATAATGTTGCCATTGCGGATAACTATGCATTAGTAACTGCCGCTGATGCGAATGGTGGAAGTGGTGCCGTATATATATTTGAAAAGCAAGGATCAACTTGGACGGAAATTCAAAAACTAGTTATGCCGGATCCACAGCCATCTACTGGTTTTGGTGAGGCTATGGTTGCGAATGACGATATGTTCATTATTGGCGCAGGAGGATACAATCATCCCGAAGGGCATGATGGTTTGGTGTTTATTTATAAGAGAAATCAAACTACGGGTTTATTCGAGATAGCGCAAGAATTGGAAAGAGAGGAAGGCATTTGGAATGATGTTTTTGGATGGAATCTTGACTGGTATGAAAATACTTTGGTTGTCGGGCATGATGGTGGTGCTAACATTTATGACTACGATGGGACAGCATGGGTTTTCCGAAATGATATTAGTCATCTGCCCCTAACATCAGATATTCTTTTTCCAAAATTTAAAATTCATGATGGGTATATTGCTTGTAGTAATGCCAGAGAGAATGCGAGTACTTTCGATAGAAAGGTTCATCTCCTGAAGGAAGTAGATGGAGAATGGGTTCATGAAGGATATTACCACGCGCCTACTGGGGGAGCAGATCAAGATTTTACATCTGGCTTTGATTTAGATAATAACAGAATATTGGTCGGTGCCCCGAAGAATGACTTTGTGGGCACTGATGCTGGGGCACTATTTTCTTTTTATTATCCAAGGCCAGTGCTTCCCGTATTATCGACTGGTATCAGTGATATATCCTGTTATGATAATGGAACAGATAATGACGATACAGATGATATTATTCAGTTTACCCTAAATGTTGATGCTGGCGATTATGCCGGAACGTATTCCCTCAATATGGCTGGCATTTCCCTAGTGCCTGATAATGTAGCTTATGGTTTATCTACAACATTTGAGCTTGCTCCGGGATCGGCAGGAGCGGGTGATGTTTTGATTGATGTTGTGGATGATCTTGATTCAAATATTGTTACGACCATTACCATTATAGATCCGATGAGTTGCTCGAATAGTGTTGGCTTGCTGTCCCCAGTTGAGCATGATTTTAATCTCATTATTTTACCGAATCCAGCGACAGCATATATTGAATTGTCCCCTATAGAGATTCCAATAAAAGAGGTAACAGTTTATGATCTTGTTGGGCGTAAAATGATTGTTGAAAATTTTGGTTCAAAAATTAATATTGAGCATTTCGGAAAAGGGGGATACTACATTCGGGTATTAT
>JAHDGC010000871.1 GCA_020627865.1 Saprospiraceae bacterium
TAACCATTAAGAAATTAAGGTCATTAAGAAAGAAACAACAAGTTGTTTTCTTAATCCTGCAACTACGTTATGCAGGCAGGTTTAGCCGTTTAGTATAATTTTCTCAGGATGTCACTGTGGGTTACAAGGGGCAATATCTGCGAGGAAAGTTGCCCCTAGTTTAACTTCAAATTCAGGGATTAAATCTATGCATTCTTCTGCGATAAAATCAACATTAGTATCGGAGGCAACTAAACCATCGGACTTGATGGTTGTTCCGTTATAAAGTGCTGGCTCAATAGCATCCAATGCAACATTATTGTTAGGAATACATAAAGGGCCGCAGCTTGTTTCTATAAAACAATTATCATAACCTAGATCAATAGTGGTCGTGGAGGAACAGCCTTTCGCATCTGTTACGATAAGGGTATATGTTCCTACTTGTACATTCGGGTCAGTATCAACAGAAAAAGTTGGATTCTCATCTGCAGACATAAAGCCATTCGGCCCACTCCATGCATAAGTAGCAATTGTGGAACAAACGGCTGTTGCATTCGCCATCAAACTCACTTCTATTTCAGAGCAAGAAACAGTCGGTGTAGCCACCGGGGCTTCTGTAGTTATTTCATCATTGCTAACATTTTGGGTATAAGTCTCTGTCGGGAAACTAGGATTTGTCGTATTAAAAAGTTGCAGCGATTGAGAAAAGTCAATCCCTAGCATACCACTATCCGCATCAGTTGGATCAACCCCATTAATATAAAGGCGGATACCACTACCACATGCTCCCTCAGGCAAGGCAAACGTAAATAAGAGAATATCATCTCCTGTCATAAAAGTTGGGTAAGCATTGCCGCTACTCCCTCCAGAAATTTTAAAACTATGAAAGTCATGGGCAGGATCGGCATCAGGCGCGTAAACAATATTCGCATCAACCCAAGACATGAATGGCGGATTGCTATTCGTCACTACGGTTAAGGCTTGGTCAGAAACAGAAGCCGGCACTACAACGGAAAACTTTGACGGTGTTGGTATCGTGTTCGGAAAAACGGCACTGCCGGAAACGACACGGGCATGGGCTTCATAGTTACAATTGGTTTCATTATAAACCAACTCATACTCCACTGTTTGAGCTGTTGTATTTTGTAAAAAGAAACAGGCCACTAGAATTAAAAAAAAACCTTTGATAAAATTCATCATATTTTGTTCAAGTTTTTAGGTAGAATTATTTGAGCGTGTAGGTTTACTAACCTGCCTTCCAAGGAACCGCAGGCAGGACTTTGATCTTCAACTGTCCTGAACCTAAGAGTTAATCAGCTGATCTGTTGTAATGGTAAGTTTAGTAAACCTGTCCAATTAATTATTTATCAGAAGCGTTCCATTATTAGCAGCGCAATTTACATTGGAGCAAGCTGAACCACTGAGCATAACCATCTGGGTAGCGGTACAACCATTATCTGCCGTTATCGTAACAGTATATAGCCCGGTCTGTAAAGTTGGATCTGCATCAACTGGGAAAACAGGATTTTGATCCGCAGAAGTAAAACCATTAGGCCCCGCCCAACTATAAGAAGAAACCGTAAAACAAGGTTCATTTGGGGCAGCAGCCGTCAAAGTGATATCCGTTCCGTCACAAGTTGCAGAAGATGGCTCGGGGACAGGCTCTTCCACCACTAAAGGAGCATTACTTCTGTTTTGGTCATAAACTTCAATATTAGGGAAAACCTTAAAAGACTGCGTATGGTCAATGCCCATCATTCCCGGTGCATTAGAATCTGGATCTGTTCCATTAATGTAAAGTCGGATGCCACTACCACAACTTCCCGGCGGTAAAATGAAAGAAAACAAATGAATATCATCTCCCACTGTAAAACTCGTGTAAGCATTCACACCAGAACCTCCGTCAGTTGTAAAAGTATGGTAATCATTCGCAGGATTTGCCGATGGCGCATAGGCATTATTAGAATTATTCCATGTTTTTCCGGGAGGGTTCACGTTCTCTGTCACGGTCATTGGAACGGACGCTACCGTATTCGGCACAACAATCGTATACTGCGAAGGGAACGGGATGGTATTCGGATACAGTCGATCTGTACCAACGACATGCGCATGTGCTTCGTAATAACAAGTCGTCGTATTATATACCAGTTCATACTCGATATTTTGGGCGAAGCTTTCTATTGAAAAAAAACCAAAGATCAAATAAAGTGAAACGATACTGCCCAATCGCCTTTTCATACTCGTAAATTTATCCATTAAGATAGGAATGTGTATCAAATTAGCTTTTAATAAGGTTCTATCTATATGCTTGAAACGACATCATACCAAATAAGTAATCAAAATACTTACATAAATATGAGTGTTCTAAATAAACCAAAAGAGTCCAAAACAAATATTATCTTATACAACCAATTAAACCATATTCATGACAAGAGCACCTGAAAAAAATTATGCAACTTTTTTCAGAAATTTGTATGAATGAGAATAAGAAAGGTTAGCCAAAAGGCATCAGGCAATACCTGACGTTTCTATACTGGCCAGATCAAAGTGTTTCCTCTCTCTCTTGAAACATTTGAATCGATTATTGGGCTTTAAGTACATGCAGGATTTATAGCATATACTTAATCAATATCCTGCACGGCTCCCCAAACATAGACATAAATATTATATTCCTTAAAAAAAATATAATAAAATTTGTATTGATTCAGGAATTAGTACAAATAATACATTATTACTTGTCATTATGAGATGTTTTTTCTCAAATTGTGCTTTTGTACAATAATTTAAAATATATAACCGATCAGTCTTGTGAAACTATTTCTATTCATACTTCCTATTGTTTTGGCAATATCAATGTCGCTGTTGCTATTCTTCAAAGCCAAACGCAATACTCTGTCTACTAAAGTACTGGCTTTTTATTTCTTCATTTTTTCTATTTTGTTAATGGCTTTGGTGTTTGTATCCCTTCCAATGGAGGAAAATATTTTCACTCCTATCATTAATTTGGTTTCTCTTTTATTTTATGTTGGCTTACTAGCTATTCCTTCAACTTTATATTTCTATATTTTGACCCTTACGCACAGGAATGAATACTTTGGCAGGACAGAGCACATTCTGGTTC
>JAHDGC010000034.1:0-14026 GCA_020627865.1 Saprospiraceae bacterium
TAGTGTTGAGGATGATCTTATCATAAGGTATGCGGAGAAAATTAATATGGTGATGGGGCAAGCGTTACCGATGTGAAAAAACTACTTGCCGTAACATGGGCCGGAGGGGTATGCCGTATATGGGTAGAGTACCAATAAGCAACACGGTGTCTGACTTCCGACAGCGAAGCGGTCTGACAGTGAGTAAAACGAACGATCTAATATCTACCGCTTATCCAACCGAAACTTCGCCAACTTATTCAACCGTGTTTTATCCGGCACAATTTTATATAACTTTGGAATCTCGCCGGCCCCGATGATTTGCCACTGTGATAATTTATCAAACCAATCTTCCTCAATGTTGGCACTCCTCAGGTTTGCGCCAGTTAAATTGGTTCGGCCAAATTGCACCTTCATCAAGTTGGTGCCCAACAAATCCGTATTGCTGAAATTGGCTTCACTCAACATGGTGCTGCCCAGTTCTGCCCATTGGAACGTTGCTCCGCTTGCATCCGCCCCTATCAATTTGGCATTCGTCAGATCAGCTCCATTCAAGTTTGTTTTTTGCAAAACAGCTTCGTTCAAATCTGCCCATCTCAAATCCGCGTGCCGCATATTTGCTCCACTCAAATTGGTATTTTGCAATTTTGCTCCCCATAAATTTGCTTTCCGCAAATCAACACCGTTTAAATCGACCCCACTCAGATCCGCTTTCCGCAAATCTGCATGGGCAAATGTTGTCTCCCGCTTTATTTTATTAAAACTACTAGAATCCACCTCCATTCTAGACAAACCCAATAACAATTGTCCTCTTTCAAAACTTAACTTTTGTTGTAATAAACTATCTCCTTCATTATGTTCCGCTGGTGCAAAAGAATGACTCAAGGTTGCTATTTTTTTTATACTAGCGTCAGACAACAATCTATCAGGATTGCTTTTCAGTTCCTCCCCAACTTCATCCAGAAAAACACGCATTAACAGAACCAGATTATTATCTTTAATCGTTTCCATAGTGGCGGCCTGACCTTCCATTTTTGTTTGCATATATTTTGTCTGCGTATTCAACAACTTATTTTGTCGGTATATTAATATGCCACTAATCAATCCACCTCCCATAACGAACAAAGTCACAATCAGCCAAATCATATGATGGCTACTACTCGTGCTGACATCTGTAGTTGTTGTGTCTTTACCAATTAAACGAAGTAATAGTTGTTGTTTATTCCAAACAAACAAAACGGCTACCAAAAATAAAATGAATGCGATACATGCAGCTATACCGACCCAAAAAGATTGACTCTTTTCTATAAATGGGATACGGAGAAAACCCAGTGTCCAGCCCATGAATACACCCAGAATAGTACCGACAAGAAGATTGCGCATTGCTAATAGTAATTTTTATGAAAACTTTTCCGAAGGTAAATAACATTTAAAAATTGATGGGATTCTTATCCAACATTTCTTTTTTGAAAGTTAATAAATTTTTACCTACCTTTCTATTTTTGATATGAAAGGAAAATTGCGCGAAAGCCTCCCCTCGGGGATACAAGGGGAGCGACGGGGGAATTTTCCTTTCGACTAGTTAAAATTTAACTTCATGATTCGTAAGTTTATCTTTGTCCTGAGTCTTTTATTTTTCACGCTGCATTTACATGCCAAAGATTATGATGCTTCCCTATTCGGCATAGCATCCAATGGTATAAAACTAAACACAACTTCGATTCAAAAAGCCATAGATTTCATCCATGAAGCGGGTGGAGGAAGATTGATTTTTCATGTGGGCAGGTATCTCACCGGTTCTATTTATTTGAAATCCAATGTCACCCTACACCTGAAAGAAGGTGCCGTCTTGATGGGTTCCTTAAATCCTTTTGATTATGAAAAGCCTACTTCTTGGATGGCCTTGATTTATGCTTTTGAGCAAGAAAATATTGCTATAACAGGAAAAGGTGTGATAGACGGAAGAGGTTATCAAGTTGCTCAAAATATTGTATCCTTTATCCATAAGGGAATTATTAAAGATCGCTGGTTTTCCAATGATCGCCCTTCTGAAGTGACTCGACCACAGAATATTTATATTAAAGATTGTAAGAATATCAAAATACAAGGCATCCACATTAATAATCCGGCTTGTTGGAATCAGCAATACGCTCAGTGCAAAAATTTATTGATTGAAAATATAACCGTTGATAGTAAAAACTACTGGAATAATGATGGGGTAGACATTGTGGATTGTGATTCCGTTATCGTAAGAAACAGTTATTTTGATACTTCCGATGATGCTATTTGCTTGAAATCTCACCAGCCCCGTTTTGTTTGCCAAAATGTTTTGATTTATAACAATACCATACGCTCCAGTGCCAGTGCTATTAAATTTGGAACGGCTTCGAAAGGCGGGTTTAAAAATATTCGGATTATTAAAAACAAGGTTTATGATACTTATCGCTCGGCCATTACTTTTGGTGCTGTGGATGGCGGCGGTATCGAAAATGTCGAGGTGGATAGCCTGACTGCTTTGAATACCGGCAACGCTATTTTTTTGCGCATTGGTGAGCGGAAAGCAGGCAAAAAAGGATTCATGAAAAACATCAGTATCTCTAATGTCTATGTAGAAATTCCGGCTACAAAACCAGATGCGGGCTATCCTTATGAAGGGCCAATTGAAGACTTACCTAGGAATATTTCCCCTTCTGCCATTGTCGGTATGCCCGATGTTGCCATAGAAAATGTGCGTTTGAAAAATATAGAAATTGTGCATCCTGGCGGGGCTGATCCGCATTACGCGAAAGTGGAATTAGAAGAATTGGATAATATTCCCGAATTGGCTAGCAAATATCCGGAGTTTTCCATGTTCAAAGAGTTGCCAGCCTGGGGGTTTTATATTCGTCATGTGAAAGGGCTTTTCTTTGAGAATGTAACATTACGTTGCCAGAAAGAGGATTTTAGAAAACCAATCGTGTTGGATGATGTGCATCAAGCAAGGTTTGAAAATTTGGTTATTAAAGAAGCAAATAAAAATAAGACAGCAACTTCTAACCAAAAGGATCATATTTATTTGCATAATTCAACGGATATAGAAATTGAATAGGACTAAAATGGAAAACACAGGAAAATTATGGAGAAGTGTGCTCTTCGGGGGGAGAGGGCAGAATTTTCCTGTGTACCCAACATGGTATATCCTTTTAATTTTAATCCCTCTTCTACTAACCAACTGCGCAAAAGATCAACAAGATTGCACGCTAAAAATAACCCGCCCAACTTGTGAACAACTCAATAACCCCATTGGTATTGATATTCCTCAACCCCGTTTCAGTTGGCAATTGCAAACAAGTTGCCCCAACCAACAACAAACCGCCTATCATATCATCGTATCGAGTACAAAGGAAAAGTTACAACAAAATGAAAGCGACATTTGGAACACTAAAAAAATAATCAGTTCAAAAACTTTGCATATTCCCTTTGAAGGATTCCCCCTGAGACCGACACAAACTTATTTTTGGAAAGTCAGAGTTTGGAATGCAGAAGGGACGCCCAGCGATTGGAGTGATCCCCAGCAATGGACAATGGGTTTAATTGGTCAGAATGCGAAACAAGCGAATTGGATTGGCTTGAATATTCCATTAGAGGAAGCTTCTGAAGAACAGAAAAATGCCGCCCACTATTTCAGTACCGTTTTTAAAACCCAAAAAGATAAAACGATCAGACAGGCGGTTGCTTTTGTCTCCGGATTAGGCTTGTTCGATTTTTACCTCAATGGGCAACGGGTCAGCGACCACCGCCTGAATCCGGCTAACACCAATTATTTCAAAAGAGCGATTTATATCGGTTTTGATGTTAGCCAACACATGAATAGGGATGCTAATACTGTAGGAATAGTGTTGGGAAACGGTAAACATTTTTTGGAACGGAATATTCTCCGGCTATATGGCCTGCCTAGATTATGGTGCCAAATTCATATACAGTATGACGACGGCAGTACCCAAATTATCAACAGTGACGGTAATTGGGAAATGACGACTCAAGGGCCAATTCGTTTTAATAGCGAATTTCATGGAGAACATTATGATGCTCGGATGGATATAGCACATTGGGCAACGGCCAGCATGAATACGACCAACTGGCAGCAGGTGGATATATTACAAGAATACAAACCGATTTTGACACCACAATTGATGCCACCGGTTCGTGTCGTTGATACCTTGTTGGCAAAAAAGATTACGCCATCTGATAACGGTAAATATATTTTTGATTTTGGCCAAAACCTGACAGGGTGGGGGAACCTAAAAATTAAAGGAGAACGTGGCACCGAAATAAGACTTCGCTTTACCGAATTATTGGATAGCCTCGGCAATTTGGATGCCACCAGCATCAGGGGAGCCAGGGCTACAGATATATATGTCCTCAAAGGGGAAGGTCTCGAAGGTTTTGAACCCCGCTTCACCTATCATGGTTTTCGTTACGTTGAAATTAGTGGCCTGACCACACCACCGACTAAAGAAACCTTAAAGGCTTGTGTTGCCCATAATGATTTGGAAACCGTCGGAACTTTTGTTTGCTCCGATCCCTTGTTGAATCAGATTTATAGAAATGCACAGTGGTCTATTCGAGGGAACTATCAACATGTGCCGGTGGATTGCCCACAGCGGGATGAGCGTTACGGTTGGTTGGGAGATCGGGCGGCTACTGCCTTTGGAGAATTGTATTTATACGATATTCAACATATGTATACCAAGTGGATGCAGGACATTGCAGACGAACAATTGGAATCGGGAGCATTGCCCAACCTTGCTCCTGCGCATTGGGAACAATATCGGGATAATGTTACTTGGCCAGCAGCTTACATCCAATTAGTCGGGCTGTTGTATCGCTATTATGGAGATGATCTTGTAGTTGCTCAACATTATGCTAACATGAAAAAATGGATGGATTACATTTATGAAAATTATAGCGCAGAAAATATTGTCTACAGCGATCAGTATGGCGATTGGTCGGTGCCACCTCCGAAAGCAAATCAGGAAAAAAATAAAGATTTTAGATTAAAATCCTCTGCTGATATATTGGCTACAGTAAGCTATATTTTGGCCTTGAAGGATATGTATGCCTTTGCAATGTTGCTACAGAAAAAAGAAGATGTCCAGTTTTACAAAAAACAAAAAGATGCCCTGACTTCGGTGCTTTATAACCGTTTGATGGATAAAAGCCAACATTCTTATGGGAACCATAGCCCAACAGAATTACTTTTGTTGCTTGCTGGAAGCAATCTATCTTTGGATGATCGAGCTATTTTAATGGATAATCTTTTTGGTATGCTCCAAGGGCAATATGATGGTAAAATGGCGTTTGGCCTAGTTGGCATGCGCAATCTCATGCAGGCACTCTCCAAAAACGGAGCGGAAGACTTTGCTTACCAGTTAGCGACTAGCCGGACTTATCCCAGCTGGGGATATATGGTCGAGCAGGGTGCTACAACGATGTGGGAGGTGTGGACAGGGCAGGCTAAAAAATCCCAAAATCACGTGATGCTTATCGGGGATTTGTTGCAATGGTTTTATGCTTATCTGGGGGGAATTCAACAAGCTGATGACGGGATAGCTTTTGATAAATTAAAACTCTTGCCTTATTTACCCAATGGGTTAGATAGTGTAGATGTTACTTTTTTGTCACCAAGAGGAAAGATTGTAAGTCATTGGAAAAAAAAGCGGAACAAATTGCATTGGCATGTAGAAATTCCTGTAGGGACAACAGCCGAACTCTATCTGCCATATGACATGGATAATACTTTGGAACACGATGGACAATTCTTGCGCTTAGATACTTTGCAAAAACAAACTGTTTACAATGTATTGAAATTGGGTAGTGGTCAACATCATTTTACCTGTAAGTTGCCTGAAAAGGCCAAACAAAAAAAATACGCTAGCCCTCCGGAAATCAGCCTTCAGGACTCCATTATTGCCAGAAAACAAGGAGAAAAATACTGGGTAAGCCTAGCGGCACGAGCACCCCAGACAGAAATCTATTACACCCTAGACGGCAGTGATCCCGATTTGAAATCTAAACAATATAAGGAACCGTTCGAATTGCATGCACACACCATGATAAAAGCTATTGCCAAAGAAAAAGGTAAAGCTCCTAGTTACGCCAAAAGCTCTTTTGTGGATATTTATGATCCGGAAGTAAATGGTTGGCATTACTGGTATTATCAAGCTCCTTTGAAATACCTACCTGATTTTGATACCTTGCAAGTTTTAGATAAAGGGCGGACATCTATCATTGATTCCAAGAAATTAGAAAAACGATCTTACTTTTGGGGATTCCGCTTTGATTCAAATTTGGAGATTCCCAGAACAGGTATGTATACTTTTTATTTAGAATCCGACGATGGCGCAAAATTAATTGTAAATAATCAAGAAGTTATTGTGAATGATGGCATCCATTACAAAACCCAACGCAAAGGGCAGGTTCATTTGGCAAAGGGAAGACACCGTATCCGTATGGAGCATTTTAACTGGTGGTCCTATAATGGTTTGGAGTTGTTAATCAGTGGACCACAACTGCCTCGACAGCGGGTGCCGGTTTCTTGGTTGTATTATTGATCCTAATTTATGTATTTTTGACCTTGGGTATAATTTAGAAACACTATAATCAATGACTAAAAAGACGATACAAATAAAAGGACGGGAAATCCGTATCATAAAGGAACAAGGTCAAGAGATGTTTTGCTTAACGGACATTGCCAAAACGGGGACAGGACAACCCCGTGATATTATCAAGAACTATCTCCGCAATCGCGCTACAGTCAGTTTTTTAGGTCTATGGGAACAAATGCATAACCCAACCTTTAATGTAGTCGAATTCGACCACATTAAAAATCAGACAGGCGATAACCGTTTCAGTATTTCTTCAAAGGAATGGATAAAAAAAACAAATGCTATCGGTATCAGGGCGGTGGCCGGGCGGCAAGGTGGAACTTATGCACATAAAGACATCACTATTCATTTCACGACTTGGTTTAGCACGGAATTTTATCTTTACCTTATCAAAGAATTTCAGCGAGATTCCCAAAAGAATCTAGCGTGGCACATCTCGAAAATCACGGATAATATTGATGAGGTTAGAAATCTGCTGGACACCATTCCTGGGCAAAATGTAGATCGAAACCGCTTAGAAAAAGGCAAGTAAGTTACGTGAGAATATGCTACTATTGGACGGCATGGACAAATTCCAATTTGTGTACAATTTCTTTGATATGGTATATCTTCAATATCCCATCAATTTTCCGTAACTTGAATGTATCATTAGTAAAAGCCGTATAAGATTTTTTACTTTTGGTCAAACGCTGTTTTTTCTCAACATTACAGCTGAATTCCACGCCATCATCGGCCCATTTTATGCTGGCCTCTTTGATCGTATGCTTCGTTCGGCGACCATCGTATTTTTTGGTTTGCATAGCCAAGAAACGGAGTAAATCTACTTTAGTACTGGATGGTTTACCCAAATAGTCCTGCTCTACGACCAGCATATCTTCCACATATTTAGATATTCTTTCCCACCTTTTAGTATCGACAGCTTTACAGAACTTATAAACCACATCAACAACCTGTTTCTTTGTGATGGTCGTTTCTGGGTTTATCCCATAATACAGTGTCGCATCATCAAACCTTATGGAAAGCCCGTTGAATGTTTTGGAAAAATTATTATAGTATGATGTTGAAATATGATCAGCCATATCCTTAGGCCTAGGAACCGGAGCTTCTAGCCAGATGAAAAGCGTCTTGATTTTTGTCTCATCCTTGACGATGATTACGTTTTTATTACGCTTTGCAGTATAACACTCCGTAATTTTGAATACTTTTTCAATGGTTTTTGTGTCTGGAATCTTTGCCAAGGTTAGTTCTATTATGGTATTCATGTCTATTGTTATAACAGGTTATGCGATAAAATATGCAAAATCACCTCAATGGATGCAATAATTATGCTGTTTTAACAGATTTTGTCCTTTGAGGACGATTGTCACAGTAGGGACAAGGCATGCCTTGTCCCTACTGTTCCTATTCTAATCATTTATTTAACATAAACAGTATTATGGGTGTTTTATAACAATATTTTTACATAAAAATCGTGTTCTGAAAAATATGATTATGCCCAGCATAATATATCTTTGTACAAGAAAGCGAGGTTATCGTTTAAGGGTGTCGAATTCGATGCCCTACTCGAATACAGCAGTTAACAAAAGAAAAAAAGAACGGAGAAAAGTGTGATATTATTATAAAACTTTGCATTTACAGATAATAACAGACCCAGCATACTATGCCAGTAAAAAAATGGATACTTCCCTGCATTGTACTTTCCCAATTCTGCTGCACCTCCCTATGGTTTGCCGGGAACGGCGTGATGAATGATTTGGCAGTGACTTTCCAATTACCAGAAAGTGCTTTGAGTCACCTGACTTCTGCCGTACAATTTGGATTCATTGTTGGCACATTGGTTTTTGCCCTGCTCACCATTGCCGATCGCTTTTCACCTTCCCGCGTTTTTATGGTTTGTGCCATTGCTGGAGCATTATTTAATCTCGGTACTCTACTGGAAAATAACAGTTTGCTAAGTTTATTGGGTTTCCGCTTTTTAACGGGCTTTTCCTTGGCCGGCATTTATCCGGTGGGCATGAAAATTGCGGCAGATTATTACCAGAAAGGTTTGGGAAAATCACTTGGATTTTTGGTTGGAGCCTTGGTCATTGGAACAGCATTCCCGCATTTACTAAAAGGATTTTCTGGCGAATTACCCTGGCGATCCGTGCTGATTTTCACTTCTACTTTAGCAACTTTTGGAGGATTGCTCATGTTCTTTTTTGTTCCCGATGGTCCATTCCGAAAACCGAGTCAACAACCAGATTTTTCTGCCTTTTTTACAGTTTTCAAAAACAAAAAATTCCGCGCCGCCGCCTTCGGTTACTTCGGTCATATGTGGGAACTCTATACATTTTGGGCATTAGTTCCCGTGATGTTAAGTAACTACATGGCTAGTCACTCATATGCAAACTTCAATATTCCTATCTTATCCTTTTTGATCATTGGACTTGGTGGCCTTTCCTGTATTTTGGGCGGTTATATTGCAAAAAAAATCGGTACCAAAAAGACTGCTTTCCTTGCGCTGAGCATGTCGTGCTTGTGCTGTTTAAGCTCACCACTTATTTTCAATTTAAGCACACCATTTATCTTTGTTGGCTTCCTCATTTTCTGGGGGTTGGTTGTCATTGCGGACTCTCCCCTATTTTCAACTTTGGTTGCCCAAAATGCAATAGCCGCATACAAAGGAACCGCCCTGACCATTGTAAATTGCATCGGTTTTGCCATAACGATTGTTAGTATTCAGTTCATTGGAGCACTATCCAACATTATAGATTCGAATAATATTTACCTCTTTCTTGCATTTGGGCCAATACTCGGATTAATAGCATTATACAGCAAAGAAAAATAAGGAATCGCATATCTTGAAAGCAAAGTCAACAAAAAATGCAGAATAGTATTTTTTTTACATTAAAATTCAGTGCCCTCCGAATAGTTATTCCATCTGGTCTGTAAACCAATAGTTTGATTTTTAAAAAATATGCGAAATACAAAAACGTAGAGACACGATGCATCGTGTCTCTACGTTTTTGTATTCGAAATCAATGATTCATACTCCACAACCGTATCCACATCGAAAATACCCTCTGGGAATGAAACCACTTCCCGTTCTGCTTCATATTTTTGAAGAAGCAATCTTGCACCAGCATCACCACTCAAAGCCAACAACTCCGGAAATAATTTCTTATGAAAAAATGCTGGAATGCCTATTGCTTCTCCATAATCACTAGCCACAACGAGACAATTGCTTTGCTCATGAACAGTAGTTAATCCTTGTAACAATTCTGGAGACACAAAAGGCTGATCACATACCATGAAGATGACACCTTCTATATTTGTTTTTGTTTGCAATAAAGCTTCTAACCCAGCAACTATCGAAGTAGCCATACCTGCTTTCCAGCTTGGATTCATCACTAGAGAAACTGGAAGCCCTTCTACTTCTTTTTTGATCATCGCCACATTCGCTCCCAACACCACAAATACATTTCCTAAATCTGCCGTGATGGCTGTACTCGATATTCTGGTTATCAAACTTTGTCTCTTATATTGTAATAACTGTTTGGGGCTTCCCATACGGGTAGAAGCTCCTGCTGCAAGGATAATCAAACCATATTTTCTCGGATGCTCTTGTTTGTTCATAGTACAAAAACTACATTTCAATTAAAACACATAAAAACAACCAAAAAGTTTGCATTTTGAAATATTATTGTTATATTTGTGCTAACCTTTTACATAAGGTATCAAAAAAATCAATCAATACAAAATAAGATTTATAGTCCATATTGTACTATGGATTATTCCATGCTGGAATATATTTAAGGTAAATATACTCTTATATCCAGCATAGGAAAATTTATTCATTTATGCACCTAGTATAAATGGGTTTGTCAGTTTTATCTGAACTAGCCTACCCTTACTTATATTCGTTCATAAATGGATCAATTTTATGGTTAAAGAATTGCATGAAGCGATGCGGATCCGGTTGTTTGTGCATTCGCGGAGTCTAGGCTCCTTATACATAACTCTTTTCCCTGCCTGCTTGTCGCACGACAGGCAGGGTCTCGTGGTTGCTAGGGTGGGTTCCCGCCCTGAAAGGGCGCACACTGTTATAAAAACAATAATCGTATTTATTAAAATAATATTTATTGCTTTTGTATTGCCCCTATCCTTCCTCCAATACCTCCGCCAAGCACGCCACTTTCGCCAGCGCCTGCTCCACATCCCCGATAATATCCTCCACATATTCTATCCCTATTGACAATCGGATCATTTTGCCAGTTATACCCAACCGTATTTTGTCCTCAGGATCAACACCCGCATGCGTCATCGAAGCAGGATGTTGCGCCAACCCCTCCGTACTACCCAAACTCACCGCCAACTTAAAAAGTTTAAGATTATTCAAAAACTGGAAGGCTGCCTTTTCCCCACCTTGAATATCAAAAGAAATCATCGCTCCCGGAGCATTATATTGCCTTTTATACAAATCATAATTTTTGCTCTCCGGCTCAATCAACCCTAGGTAGTAAACCTTTTCCACTTTAGGATGCCGATTCAAAAAACTGGCAACCTTTCGAGCATTCTTCATCTGCTGCTCCATCCGCACCTTCAGGGTTTCCAAACTACGCAACAATAACCAACAAGTGTGCGGACTTGGCATATTGCCCAAAAATGTTCGCAGTACCTTCACCCGTTTGATAATTTCATCACTCCCCAATACGGCTCCTGCAATCAAGTCGCTATGGCCACCAATATATTTCGTAGCGGAATAAATAACAATATCTGCACCTAACTGCAAAGGGTGAGACCAAAGCGGCCCCATATAAGTATTGTCAACCGCAACTTTCACTTCCCGATTTTTTGTGCTAAAAATATCCGCGACTTTTCGACAACTACTTATATCAATAATATCATTCGTCGGATTAGCCGGCGTTTCTACATAAATCATAGCTAATTTATCCGCCTTCCCAGATTGTTCCACCATTGCCACAATCTCCTCATAACTTTGGTCTGAATTAAAACCAATCGCATCTATCCCAATTTTAGGCAAAAAATGATGAATGAAATGATCTGTTCCTCCATAAACAGGGGAGCTATATAACAATAAATCGCCGGGACTTAAAAATTCTAACAAAACTGTACTAATTGCAGACATCCCACTTTCAAAAACAGCACAATCCGCTGCCTTGTCCCACAAACAAAGTCGATTTTCCAAGATTTCCAGATTAGGATTATTGATCCTACTGTAAATCAATCCGGGTTCTTCATCAAATGACTGTTTCCTTAGGCCATAAGCAACTTCAAAAAAAGCCTTGCCCTCTTCTGCTGTTTTGAAAACAAAAGTAGAGGTCTGAAAAATGGGTGGTTTTACTGCACCTTCTGAAAGTTCTGGCTTGTAACCATAAGACATCATTAAACTTTCCGGAGCATATTTATCGACATTCATATTTACTAAATTTAAGCAAGAAAAATGAATAATTACATTACAAATTTAATGTATTACAGATTAAAATTCTATATTTGACACTCAATGAAGAAATAAAATCTAATTATATCTGTTTTAAGAGAAAATTATTCTTTTCAAATAGATTAATTATTAATTTAAAAGAAAAAAAATCTGTGAAATGGATTACAAAATTGATGCAACCGATAGAAGGATTATGCAACTACTCCAAAAAGATGGTAAAATGAAAATCAAGGAAATCGCTGAGGAACTAAACATGACCAACACGCCTGTTTTTGACCGGATCAAGCGTTTGGAAAATGATGGCTTGATTGCAGGGTATACGGCATTGATCAATAAGGAAGCTTTAGGTTTTAAACTGGTAGCCTTTTGCTCTGTTACGCTAGAAGTACACAACAAGGAATACATCAACCAATTTGTAAAGGATGTAAAGAAACTTCCCGAGGTGGTTGCCTGCTACCACATTGCCGGGATGTTTGATTACTTGCTCAAAGTATATGTAAAAGACATGGTAGATTATCAAAACTTTATTACCCAGAAACTAGCTTCTATCGCAAATATCGGACGCGTGCAAAGTTCTTTTGTAATGACAGAAATCAAGGAAGCACATGTATTGCCCATTTAGGTTTTACATTAAAAATATTTAGAATTGTAGGGTAACAATTGAGGCCATCTTTTTATCTTCCTAAAAGATGATACTACCGCAATTATCAACTCAAAATTTTTTCAAAAAACAACTAAACCAATGCAAAAAATTTTCTACATTCTAACTGTTCTGATCTTATCGACATGGCAAATTACCCATGCTCAAATATTCAACAATTCCCAAATTCCTGAAAGCATTAATGAGGATGGCTCCGCACCTGATAGAGAGCATTGTACATTAAAAAAATGGGGTGCCAATCTAAATAAAGACCGACACCCCTTGCGAGGTATATAAAACCTTTGATCTTTATTTTAGAAAAACATTTTTAACCTCAAAAACCGTTTCCGTATGGATCAATATCTCATACTGGCCTTTTACCTTTTCGGGTAAAACTTCAAAAAGGTCAATGATTCGATTTCCGACGATCAACCTTTTGTTTTGCAAAATGAAATCATCATCTACATCAATCAGAACCTTCACCGATTTTCCTTGTTTCTCAATAATTTCAAAACCATTGTGCAGTGCTCTTTTTTCCTCATCGGAAACTCTCTTTTTTGAAACCGCCAACCTACCTTCAGGAGCATCCAGCGGTGAAAAACTCGCCGGACAATCTTCTATGATAGCCTCGAATTCCGCTCCAAGTTGTACTTCAAAATTAGCCGTTAAACGAATGTAATTTCCGGCCTTGTAGGAAACATTTTCCCCGTTCATCACCATACCATCCGAAGTAATATAATTCGAAGCATTGTAGATGTCCGAAGCAATAATTCCTGGGTTGTCTAAAATATCTGGACATGGAGGAGGTACAATTGTCGTATCTACCACAGTCAATGGACAATCCACCCACTGTCCATTCTGAAAACACTGCTCCCCACAAATATTCACCAAATCCTCAGTTTGATTCGCTCCATTGCAACTTATAACAAGATTTGCACATTCTCTATCCAGAATGGTCAGCTTGTACAAATCCTCCAGCCCGGTATAGATCATATTTTCTCCCGGCCAGCCTGTACTGAAACCCTCCCAAAAATAATGTAAGGTCGGCACATCACATCCGGCAGCATCCCAGTAAATGGTCATCCCATCAAAGAAAGTATATGTTTTGGTATCTACTGTCGAAGCTATTCCGCTAGCATCATAAGCAATGGCATTCACCGTTGCCGGTACTGTCGGGGAACCTGTAAGATTAAAAGCCCCTGTATATAATGTGCCATTGGTACTGGAAGGCGTGCTGCCATCTGTGGTATAATATACCGATGTTGCATTCACCGATGCTAAAGTAACATTGACCAATCCACCGGAGAAATTGCAGCC
>JAHDGC010000034.1:14126-19201 GCA_020627865.1 Saprospiraceae bacterium
AATGGGCCATTCCAGCACATGTTTCCATCAACATAAAGGTTTTGGGTTTGTGGCGTACCATTACAATTAAAAACAATCATGGCATTTTCTGCGTCTGCAATAGTATAGGTATACCAGCCCGGATTAGCAGGATCAGCTGTCATAGGAATGCCCGGCCAAGGGGTGACTTCCGTATCTGGCACACCATTGACATCATAGACATAAATATTCATCGTTCCATTACAGTCATCATTTTTAACGGTCAGTGTAATGCCAGGAGCCGGACCAAAGTAATATGTTTCGCAAACTTGTTGTGAGGTCGTCCCACCATCTGTTGCCGTTGCACAAACCGTTACTGGATTGCCCATGCTTTCGTTTATTGAAAAAGTACCAGAGTAAGTTGTCACGGCTCCTCCGTTGATGGTGTAGGAAACCATTGCCGTTTCGGAGCAAGACGCTAGGCTAATAGGGACAGAACTTCCCGCAGGATAACCGCCACCTGCTGGTGTAATCGAAACTGCTAGAGCAGCCGAAGAGGGACAAGTCCGCCAGAAGGTATTACTGAGATTAAAATCACCTTCCCAACATTTACTGTCGTCAATGAATAAATCAGCCGTTTGCGCACCTCCATCACAATTGAGCACGACCATAAAATTCGCTGCCGTCATGGAATAAGTAAACCATCCTGGGTTGCAAGGGTCTGGTGTCATCGGAACACCCGGCCACTCAGCTTGGACGGTATTGGGTTCGCCATTGACATCAAAAACGTGGGCATAGAGGGTTCCGCCGCAGTTGTCATTCTTTACCCGTAAGGTGATCTCGGGGACTACGAAATAATACGTTTCACAAAGTTGAGCAGAAGTCGTCCCATCATCTAAGGATGCTACAGCACAAACCGTTACGCTATCCCCCATACTTTGGTTAACCGCAAAAGGTCCAGTATAAAAAGTAGAAGCACCACCGTTAATCGTGTAATGAATATCAGCAGAGGCGTCGGAAGCAACTATGCTTACGGTTACGGAACCACCTGCGTAATAGCCTCCACTTGGACTGATGGCAACAGATAATCCACAGGGCACTTCTAACAATACCAGCCCTTCCAATCCAACATTGAACGTTACATTACCTGAAGAAACTATGGCTTCCTCTCCGGTGTAGGCATTCGTCACGGTTTCTCCTTCTCCAAACACACCGTTTACATTTATGGTTTTACTCCCAGAACCTAGCCCTAAAGCAACAATGACTTCATCAAACTTGCCATTTTTATTGTAGGTTCTTTTAAAAATATAGGGGCTTGCGCTCAATTGGGAATGGGAGCCTGCACCAATAGCGATATGCCGCTTCCGGAATTGCCCCAGTTTCTGCCAATGCAAAAGTAAATTGTTGTCAATGCTGCCCCAGTTCATGAAACTTCTGGTATTCATCTCGTAATAAGGTGAATTTTCTGGATGCAAGGCAGGATCTTCAATATAAGGGCGTTTTGTTTCGTCCCCATAAAATATCTGAGCTGGACCTGGAGCTAAAAGTAAGGATGTTGCTCCATCATAAAGATCATTGCGATCAAATAGAAATTGATCGTGGGAGGAAATATAGTTGAGGGCTGTCCAAGTTGGGTCATTATTAAATGTATTCGCATAATAACTGTAAGTTTCTTCTAACCAAGTAGGATTCGCAGCAACACCCTTAAACCAAAAATTGATAAGAGCGTCAGTTTTTCCATCGACAATTGATTGAATAGCATCACCATCTTTATCGGGACCATGGCCATACCACTCTCCTACCATCCAAAAAGGGGTAGTCTGGTTTGCTAATGGCTTACCCGGATTATTCGCCCGATATTCTGCCAATGCTGCATCGGCCTGAATCTTCAATTCCCCCCAGGCTTCCCTTTCGACATGTTTATAAGTATCAATCCGGAAAGCATCAATACCATATTCCCGAACCCAATCCGTCAGCCATTTGATGATGTGATTTCTTGGTGTGCGTGAAAGATTTGTTGTATTGAAAAAATCATTGAGTTCTTGTTGCTCTAGTGCTTCCTTTCCTGCATCCCACTTATTTAATAAAATATTCGGCAATCCGACATCATTAGGGTATTCCGTACGAATATCAGGTAAACCAACAAGATTTTCAGTTATTGGATTGTTATCATTTGGAGGATCAGAACAATAATCATTATAGTCATTTCCTGCCCGTACCCATGATACCTCATTGCCATCTACCCACCATTTTTGGCACCAACTTGCATCATAAGGATCAGAACTAATATTAAGCTCTTCAGCATCCCAATCATATCCAACATGATTCATGACAATATCCATCACCAAGCGGATACCATGCTCATGTGCAGCATCGCAAAATGCCCTAAACTCTGCTTCCGTACCAAAATTGGCATCCATTTCCGTCCAGTCTAAAGCATAATATCCATGAAAAGCATAATGATCATTAAAACCATTAAAAGAATGCCCATCTCCTCTGCCATGTATTTGCTCATAAGGTGCCGTAAACCAAATAGCATTTACGCCTAGATCATCAAAATAGCCTTCATTAATTTTTTGTGTTAAACCCGCGAAATCACCACCATGAAAACCACCTACTGGATCCCACTGTCTTCCATAAGAATTATTGTTAGAAGGATTACCATCATTGAAGCGATCTACCAAAACAAAATATACGGTAGCATTATCCCAGAGAAATTCCTCACAATCAATTGGTGGATCGACAATTGGGCAATTCGGATTTTCATTTACCGTAAGGGTAAAAGTAAGGGTCGGGGTATAGCCAGCAATGGTACCAATATGGGTTGTTGTCCCTACAGTTTCAAAGTCAGGGGTTGGTGACCAAGAAGGTGTTGCAGTACCTGTACTCCCATCATCATAGACAACATCAGCTATCGGGAAAGCTATCGAGACACAGGCCAAAGTAGAAGCCGAACTAAAAGTCAGGGTCGCAGAAACAATCTCAGGCCCAGGTACCGAATCACAGGCAATTTCTAACAATACAAGCCCTTCCGCCCCAACATTAAAAGTTACGTTACCAGAAGCAACCACGGCCTGATCTCCGGTATAGGCATTTATTACTGTATCTCCATCGGCAAAAGCACTGCTTACATTAATAGTTTTGCTGCCAGAGCCTAGCCCGAGTCCTACGATCACCTCATCATGTTTACTACCATTATTATAGATTCGGTGAAAAATGTAAGGGCTTGCACTCAGTTGATTGTGAGCACCTGCACCAATGGCAGGATGTCTTTTGCGGAATTTTCCCAGCTTTCGCCAATGTGAAAGTAGATTGTTATCAATACTGCCCCAGTTCATAAAGCTTCTGTAGTTCATTTCATAGAAAGGTGAGTTTTGCGGATGCTGATTAGGATCCTCTATAAAACCTCGCTTAGTTTCATCTCCATAATATATTTGTACAGGCCCTGGGGCTAAGAGTAAGGAAGTTGCCCCATCATAAAGATCATTCCGATCAAACATACAATCATCATGGGAAGAGATGTAAGTCAATGCTGTCCAATCTGGATCATTGTTGAATATATTGGCATAATAGCTATAGGTTCCCTCTATTCCGAGTGGGTTTCCTGCAACACTTTTGAATTGAAAATTGATGAGCGCATCGGTGTTCCCATTGTATACCGCATCATTATTCTTGTTCGGGCCATGTCCATAATGTTCCCCAACCATCCAGAATGGTGTTGTTTCGTCTGCCAGTGGTTTGATCGGGTTGTTCGCCCGGTATTCTGCCAATGCGGCCTCGGCCTGTATTTTCAGTTCTCCCCAAACTTGCCTTTCCACATGTTTGTAAGTATCAATTCTGAATGCATCAATACCATATTCCCGTACCCAATCCGTTAGCCACTTGATGATATAATTTGATGGGCAACGCGTAAGGTTTGTCGAACCAAAGAAGTCATTGAGTTCTTGTATTTCGGTGGCTTCTTTTCCGGCATCCCATTTGTTCAATAAAATCTTTGGTAAATCAACAGTATTTGTACAGTTCGTTATAACATCCGGTAAATAAGCCAAACACTGATTTTCATAACCACTGCCACAGGGAGGGGAACAATAATCGCTGTTATTATCCCCTGCTTTTACCCACGATGTACCATTGCCATCTACCCACCATTTTTGGCACCAACTTGCGTCATAGGGATCAGAGCTAATACCAAGTTCATAAGCATCCCAAGCATACCCAACATGATTCAAAACAATATCCATGATCAAGCGGATACCTTTGGCATGGGCAGCATCACAAAACGCCTCGAACTCTGCTGCGGTTCCATAATTCGCATCCATCTCCGTCCAGTCATAAGGATAGTATCCATGAAAAGCATAGTGTCTATCAAATCCATTGTAAGCCGTGGTGCCATTTCCATACCCATGCACCTGTTCATAAGGAGCCGTGAACCAAATAGCATCTACCCCTAGTTCATCAAAATAGCCTTCATTAATTTTTTGTGTTAAACCTGCAAAGTCTCCACCATGAAAACCACCCACCGGATCATATGCTCTCCCATAAGAATTATTGTTCGAGGGATTCCCATCGTAGAAGCGATCTACCAAAGCAAAATATACAGTAGCATTATCCCAAGTGAAATAGTCACAATCTCCGGGTTCCACGATGCAATCCGGATTTGGATTTACCGTAAGGGTAAAGGTAAAAGTCGGTGTGTAATTGGCAAGTGTTCCGGTATATGTTGTGGTGCCTTCTGTATAAAAATCAGGAGATGGTGACCAGGACAGATTTTTTTGAACGACACTACCATTATCATAAGTAACGGTGGCCGTTGGAAAGTCTGTAGTCACACAACGCAATGTAGAAGCCGAGCTAAATTCCAGTATTGCAGAAATAGGTTCTGTAATAACCTCCCCTGCTCCAATCCTCGCCATGGGTTCCGTAAAAATATCAAGGTCTTCTTTCTCATGCGAGGTAGAAGCATCGGGTGTGTAATCTAGCAAAGCATTATCCAAGGTAGCATCATCATGCGGCAGGGATTCTATGGCCGACTGCCCAAAAGTAGAAACCACCATCACGCCGATACCATCAGTTTCCAGATCATTTTGGGTAATGCCCAAAGCTGCCAATGGAATTTT
>JAHDGC010000872.1 GCA_020627865.1 Saprospiraceae bacterium
CCGATAATTTTGAATATACTCCTATAAATGCTAACGGAAATCATACAGGAGTTTATGGTTGGGTTACATTTAATCTTTATACCTCCTTCCGGTTTAACGAACACCTTAGCCTTGATTTTGCATTTGAAAATATTGGTGACATTCATTATCGTAACTTTGGTTCGGGTGTTTCTGCTCCCGGTCGCAATTTTATTACAGCACTGAAGGCCAATTTCTAATTATTTTCTAATTTTCTTAATTTTTTTTTTCTCGCCCTATCCTATTTTAATCAATTGATTTTCATAGCATTATATGCTTTTTGTTTTTTTTACAATAAGTCTTTTAATTATGAAAATAATATATTGGTTTAATTAAACTATTTAAAACTCTGGATTTTGTTTCTTAATTTTGCCTAAATTTTGAGCCTTTCTGGTTGATAAATTTTAACTGACCATAACTCTAAAGATCATCCTGAAAGAAAATCTTATTTGAAAAATTAACCTGAATTGCTGATTGTGATAACAAACATAATCAGCATTATTATTTTTAAAATGCTACTCATGGAAAATACCATTAAAAAGACAAGTTCCGACTTGGACTATTTAGGTCTGTCAAATCTGACCGGAGCACATTGGAACTTGACACCGGAGCAACTTGTCGAGGAGACCATTCTTAGAAAACAAGGGATTTTATCTGACTCTGGTGCCCTGTGTATTAATACAGGTGAATTTACGGGAAGATCACCGAAAGACAGGTTTATTGTAAAAGATGCCATCACTGCGGATACCGTTGATTGGGGAAATATTAATATGCCTTTTGATGCTGAAAAATTTGATAGTCTTCATAACAAAATTTGTCATTACCTTGAGGGTAAAGATGTTTTTGTAAGGGATGCATATGCCTGTGCAGATGATACACACCGTTTGAACTTGAGATTGGTTTCTGAATATCCTTGGAGTAATCAGTTTGCCAATAATATGTTCTTGAGGCTGACAAAAGAGGAATTGGCAACTTTTAAACCTGAGTGGCATATCTTATGTGCGCCCGGTTTTATGGCGGACGCTAAGATAGATGGAACGCGGCAACATAATTTTGCAATCATTAATTTTACTAGAAAAACCATCATCATCGGAGGAACAGGGTATACGGGAGAAATCAAAAAAGGTATTTTCTCTGTTTTGAACTATGTTTTGCCAAAAACGAAAGGCGTTATGGCCATGCATTGTTCTGCGAATGTCGGTAAAAATAATGATACAGCTATATTCTTTGGTTTATCTGGAACTGGGAAAACTACCCTATCTGCTGACCCCAAGCGTTTTCTTATTGGTGATGACGAGCATGGTTGGTCTGATAATGGTGTTTTCAATTTTGAGGGCGGTTGCTATGCGAAGTGCATTGATCTTACGGAAGAGAAAGAACCGGATATTTACCATGCGATTAAACATGGTGCTATATTGGAGAATATTACATTCCTTGACGGTACCCGTAAGCCTGATTTTTCAAGCTCAGAGATAACACAAAACACACGGGTTTCTTATCCGATATACCACATCGGTAATGCATTGCCTGTTAGTAAAGGAGATCATCCTACGAATATTTTCTTCCTGACTTGTGATGCGTTTGGCGTTTTGCCTCCGATTTCTAAATTGACGCCTGGTCAGGCGATGTATCATTTTATTTCTGGCTATACTGCAAAAGTTGCGGGTACAGAAGCTGGGGTAGAGGAACCACAAGAAACTTTTTCTGCTTGCTTTGGGGCGCCATTTTTACCCCTACATCCAACTTTCTACGCAGAGATGTTGGGTAAAAAAATGCAAGAACACAATGTAAACGTATGGTTAGTCAATACGGGATGGACAGGTGGTTCATATGGTATTGGTACACGGATGAAGCTGAGCTATACCCGTTCGATGATTACGGCTGCTCTAAATGGTGAGATCGATGATGTAGAATACAAAGAGCATAATATTTTTGGTCTGATGATACCGCAGTCTTGCCCGGATGTTCCTGGAGAAGTGTTGAATCCAAAATATACTTGGGCGGATCACAAAGCTTATGATAGAAAAGCGAATTTGCTAGCTTCTTCTTTTAACAAGAATTTTGAGCAGTTTGCGGACAAGGCGAGTGAGGAGATACTAGCGGCAGCACCGAAAGTTGTTTCTATTGCATAAAAACATGTTTCTTTAACAACTTTTACATTTTTAGAAAAAAATAAAAATGGAGTTGTTCGTTACAACATATCCAAAGGATTGTTGTAAGCGGACAAAAACAACGGTCTTTGACCGGAAAATTCGGCCACAGGCCGTCACTTAAATCCGTGTACAAGCACAGCTTGTTGCGAACACCTTCTTCTATTTTGCAAAAATTGTCAAAAAGCCAAAAGCATTTAAATATAAAAGACTCAGGAAAGTACTTGTTTCCTGGGTTTTTTTATTGGGATAAAATTGTATGGATTACTTAGTGAAAGAACAAAAATAAGTTCCACCACAGATTTATTCGCGCTATGCGCGAATGTACACAGATTTTTATGTATGAATTTGTGAAGAACTGTGTACATCTGAGAAATTTGTGGTAAAAAAAGACAAGCACAGATTTACTGTAGTTTTGGTGGAATTTATTGGCCTCAAAATAAGGTTTAAAAGCTCCCACTTTATTGGGGAAAATTTCATTACGGGGACGGTGCGCTGCACCCTGTCTGCGTGGCAACAGGCAGGCTTATGAATACTTTGAGATTGTGTGTTACAAATGGTGCCGCTCCTATGGAGCTATTTGAGGGACGTAGTTCCGGCTCCATTTGTAAAACTGGTCAAATAAATAGGTTTTGAGGTACAGCGTACCGACACCATTTGCGTTGATTGACTTTTATGACTTCTAGTCATCACTCAACCCACCTCCTTCTAGTAGGTGGTAGCTTGAGTTTTTACACTTCACTTAGGCGTCGTAAGCATTGCGAGGCTACAATTTTACAAAATAGGTCTTTGCTAGGATATTCACTTTTTCCTTTAATCTTCTTACTTTTTACTTCTTTACTTCCTATCTTGCCGAAAGTGAAAAAACTAGGTTCTCAGACAAAAATCGTGGCAAGTAGAGGTCAATTGAAAATTGACCGACAGA
>JAHDGC010000873.1 GCA_020627865.1 Saprospiraceae bacterium
CTATTTTTCCAGATATCAAGGCTCATATGAAGTTGGTTTCCTCTACGCCTATACGCAACATGGGAACGGTAGCCGGAAATCTGGTAAATGCTTCTCCTATTGGAGATTTGACCATCTTCTTCCTCGCCCTTGATGCTTCCATTATTTTGAGTAAAAATGGCAAGCAAAGAGAAATGAAATTGAAAGATTTTTATAAAGGCTACAAGGTGTTAAACCGGAAAAAGGATGAAATTATAGAAAGCATCTTTTTTAAAGTGCCAAGTAAGAATGATCATTTCAGTTTCGAGAAAGTATGTAAAAGAACACATCTGGATATTGCCAGTGTCAACTCGGCTTGCTTACTTGTGTTGAAAAATAATGTTGTGCAAACAGCTCATCTTTCGGCTGGTGGTGTGGCTCCCATTCCGAAGTACTTGGCCAAAACATCGGCTTACCTTATGGGTAAAAAACTGAATGTGAAAACCATCTCTGGCTTGGATGAAGTTTTGCAATCTGAAGTGGCACCGATTAGTGATGCAAGGGGTGAGGCCACTTACAAAAGGTTATTGTTAAGGCAATTGGTGTTCGCCCATTTGGAGAAGTTGGTGCCGGGACATGTGACGGAGGTGCTTGGTGATGTATGAAAAAATTAGTATAAAATAATTTAGAAATGTTAGAGAAAGATTAATAAGACCGCTTTATTTACAATAATAAATACGATAAATCTAATGTCTAAAAATCTAATATCTAAAATCTACCAATGAGCGAAGCGAATGATCTAATGTCTAAGAGCAAAGCGATCTAGCGTCTAAAAATCTAACAAAAGACTCATGACAAAAAATTTACCAAAAGGTTTACTTACCGCGATCAGAAACATTGATTCTCACAATCACGTTTCTGGGCGCTCCGTATATGTCGATGACATTCCTGTCCGACAAGGCACCTTATATGCCAGTGTTTTTGCTTCACCCATTGCACATGGGAAGTTACAAAAACTGGATGTCACCGAAGCGCTCCAGCAACCCGGTGTGATCAAAATATTTACGGCAGTTGATGTCCCTGGAGAAAACCAGATTGGCGGCATTATCCCGGATGAGCCATTGCTGGCCGAAAAGGAAGTCCATTATCAAGGGCAACCGATCGCTTTGATCGTTGCGGAAACAGAGGCGCAAGCGCGAGCTGCTAGACATTATGTCAAAGTACAAATCAAGGAACTTCCGGTAATTACCGAACCTAGAGAAGCTTTTGCCAATGGACTTATCAGTGGGAATCCTCGGCGCTTTAAATTGGGGGATACGGCCAGTGCTTTTAAAAAGGCGGCTTATATTTTTGAAGGTAAGGCAGAGTCTGGTGGGCAAGAACATCTTTATATCGAAACCCAAGGGGCTTATGCTTATCCGATGGAACACGGTAGCATCCGTATCTCATCTTCTACACAAGGGCCGACAGCCGTGCAGCGAACCGTAGCCAAAGTGTTAGGGATTTCGATGCATAAAGTGGAAGTCGATGTTACGCGATTGGGCGGTGGCTTCGGTGGCAAGGAGGATCAAGCAACGGCTTGGGGTGTTATGGTGGCTTTGGCGGCACAGGCCTTGCAGCGTCCGGTGAAATATGTCCTGCATCGTATGGAGGATATGCGGATGACTGGGAAGCGAAATCCTTACAGTTCTGATTATAAAATTGGACTGGATGAAGACATGAGAATTGTTGCTTTTGAGGCAAGGTATTATCAGAATTCTGGTGCTGCGGCAGATCTGTCACCAGCTATTTTGGAGCGGACGCTTTTTCATGGCAATAATGCTTACTTCATTCCGAATTTTGCGGCAACGGCTTATAGTTGTAAAACGAATCTTCCCCCGAATACAGCTTTCCGAGGATTTGGTGGCCCGCAAGGAATGTATGTTATAGAAGCAGCTATCGCGCATGCGGCACGGGAGCTTAATGTTGCAAGAGAGACCATCCAGCGGAAAAATTTGCTGCAAGAAGGCGATCAATTCCCTTACGGGCAAATTACTGAAGGCTGTGAGGCGGAGCATACTTGGGATCGTGCCGTGAAGAAATATAAATATAAAAAATTACGGAAACTGGCCGATGCTTTTAATGCCTCGAATCGGATGGAGAAAAAAGGTTTGGCCATTATGCCAATTTGTTTTGGGATTTCCTTTACCAATACACCGATGAATAATGCCCGTGCCTTGGTGCATGTTTATTCCGATGGTAGTGTTGGTGTCAGCACGGGAGCTGTTGAAATGGGGCAGGGCGTCAATACGAAAATGATTCAGGTGGCGGCACAGACTTTTGGGATTAAAACGAATCGAATAAAGATAGAAAGTACAAATACGACGAGGGTAGCAAACACTTCGCCTTCTGCTGCTAGTGCAACGGCTGATCTAAATGGAAAAGCATTGTTGAATGCCTGCACGCAAGTGATGAATCGCTTGCGGAAAGTTGCTGCGGATATGCTGGATACAAAGGAGGAATCCATTTCGATAAGGCGGGAGAAAGTCTTGGTGAATAACAATAGAACTACAATTGCTTGGGAAGAGCTGGTGACGGAAGCTTTCTTGCGTAGGGAGAACCTGAGTGCGAAAGGACATTATTCCACGCCTGTTATCCACTTCGATAAAGAAATCGAAAAAGGGCATCCGTTTGCTTATCATGTTTATGGTACGGCTATTTTTGAGGTAACGGTAGATTGCCTACGGGGCAGGTATGAGTTTGATGGGGTACATCTTGTTCACGATTTTGGGTCGAGTATGAATCGCATCATTGATTTGGGGCAATGTGAGGGTGGTCTGGTGCAGGGCATCGGTTGGATGACGATGGAGGAATTGATGTATAATAAGGATGGCCGTTTGATGTCAAATGCTTTGTCTACTTATAAAGTGCCGGATATTTATGCGGTTCCGAAAGAAATCAATGTGGAGTTTTTGAATACGGATGGTACGGATATGGCGATTTATCGTTCGAAGGCTGTAGGGGAGCCGCCATTGCTTTATGGCATCGGTGCTTATTTCGCGATTCGGGATGCGATGTTGGCTTTTAATCCGAATTATAAGGATACTTTTTCTGCGCCGATGACGCCGGAGAAGGTTTTG
>JAHDGC010000874.1 GCA_020627865.1 Saprospiraceae bacterium
TAACTATTGAGCAAGGGAACGCATTTTTGAACCCGGAGTATGTTAAAAATATTCAGTTGTCTCATAGCTGGAATTATATGATTAATACCAGTTTCAAATACAGTTACACCAAGGACATGATTAGCCGTATTACCGATACGATTGGTATGGAGGGTAGTTATATCAGTTGGTTGAATATTGACGATCAGCATCACTATAGCATTTCTGTTAATGGTGGTATTCCGATTACGAAATGGTGGAATAGTTACACGAATGTAACAGCTTATCATTTATACAATAAAGCCGATTATGGGGAAGGGAAAACCATAGACCTCAAGGCTACGGCACTTAGTCTTTACGGTCAGCACACCTTTTCCTTACCAGCAGGCTTTTCTTTTGAAGTTTCTGGTTGGTACAACTCGCCGTCGGTATGGGAAGGCACTTTCGAGACGGAAAGCATATGGTCACTTAATGCCGGTATTCAGAAAAAACTATTTGATGGCCGAGCCAAACTTCAAATTGGGATCAATGATATTTTCAAGTCGAATGCTTGGGAAGGGCGCAGTGTGTTTGGTATCCAAAAGATGGATGCAAATGGGGGCTGGGACAGCCGACGCTTTAAGGTTAACTTCTCTTACTTGTTTGGCAATAGTAATGTAAAAAGTCGGAATCGGAAGACGGGTATGGAGGAAGAGAGTAGCCGAGTAAAAAGTGAGAATTAGTTGGTTTTTATAATAACGTGTGTAATTAAGTAGTAATGCGGAATGCTGGGCTTTTGTTCGGTGTTCCGCTTTTTTTGTGTAAAAACGAGCAAGTGTAAATTAAAAGCTTTATTTTTGTGGGGTATGGATTTTTATAGCTAAAATAATACAATCATGAAAATAATACTTGACATAAAAGATGATAAAGCAGATTTTATCATAGAATTACTCAGCAATTTTAAATTTGTAAAAACAAAACCACTTACCCCATATAAAGCCGACGTACTAGAAGGCATTAAAGAAGCAGTTGACGAAATGAAACTAATTAAAGAAGGAAAACTCAAAGGTATCTCGGCTAAAGCTTTATTAGATGAATTATAATATTATTGCCATTCCAAATTTTAAGCGAAGAATCAACATTCCAGAATAATCTACAAATTTACCACACCACTATCCAAAACATTCCCCTACAATTTCCGTTCTTTCTATAGAAAAGGATCACTATTGAAAGTTAACAATTATCATATTATTTCTTATCGGGGCATTACATATCGGGAACAAAGGGAAATTCTCCTCTCGCTTCCCTTACATCCCCAAAGGGGTTGCTTTCGCTCAATTTCCCTTTGCCTTAACAGATTCATTCCTTATTGGAGTATTGTATTTTCTATAATCTCCTTCTTCCTGTTTTCTACATTCAACTTGCTTGCTCAAAAAAACTTTACGGTTACAATAAAATATGAGCAAGTCGAAAATAAAAACAAACGCCCGAAATTACCCAAATTGGCAGAAAGCTACCCCGATTCTATAGCGGTTTTTGATGCACTCAAGGAACAAATCAATGCATGGCATGCCGCTGCTTATCTTGAAACTTCTGTGGATAGTCTAGTCCTTCAAGATAGCAGCTATACTGCATTCCTTCATGTTGGCCAGCCTTATCAATGGGCAAGCCTACGCAACGGGAATATTGATGAACTCTTTTTGGAGGCCATCGGATTCCGAAAAAGTTTTTATGAAAAGAGACCTTTTCATTACACTGAAGTGGTACAACTTCAAGAAGCTCTTTTGCAACATGCAGAAAATAACGGCTACCCTTTCGCCTCCGTTTCCTTAGATAGCATCATCATTAAAAACAATGAAATCTCGGCGATTATCAACTTTAATAACAACAACCTAATTACGATTTCAGACTTTAACATTGAGGGCGATGCTAAAATCTCTAAACAATATTTATCTAGTTATCTCGGCATCGAAAAAGGCAGTTTGTACAACAAGGCCAAAATCAAAAAGATAAAAACCCGCATCAACGAACTGCCATTCGTCAAAGAGAAAAAAGATGTGATCGTAACCTTTAAGGGAAACGAGACTACCCTCAATTTATTTTTGCAAAAAAAGAAAGCCAGTCGTTTTGATTTCTTGGTCGGGCTTTTGCCCAATACCACAACCACACCTGGCACTCCGCAAACTACGAATCGGTTGATCCTTACCGGAAACTTTAATGCCGATATGCTGAATCAATTTGGACGAGGGGAAAGGATTTTTGCGGAGTTCAAACAGTTGCGCCCTAGCACACAGGAACTCGATTTACGATTTGCTTATCCTTTCCTACTGGGCTTACCCTTTGGTATAGATACAAGATTTGACCTATACAAAAGGGACAGCACTTTTCTCGATGTAGAATATGACTTTGGCGTGCAATATTTGTTGGAAGGTGGCAATTACTTGAAGGCATTTTGGAATCGGAAGACCTCAACACTACTGACCATCAACACGGAAGCACTCAAATCCAGTAACATGCTGCCGGAAAACCTAGATGTCAGTAATAATTTCTTCGGATTGGAATATCGTTTGCAAAAACTGGATTATCGTTTTAATCCCCGTAAAGGTTGGGCTATTTTCAGCCGAGGTGGCGCCGGCTTCAAACGGATTCGGCGCAACAGTCAGATTGAGGGCATTTCCGATGAATTTGTTGCCCAATATGATAGTTTGAATTTGAATAGTTTTCAGTTTAAAATTGAGGGCGTATTGGAGGGGTTTGTCCCCTTGTTTAAACGGAGTACGATAAGGGCTGCTGTTGAGGGTGGTGCTATTTTTTCTGAAGAGATGGTTTTTAGAAATGAGCAGTATCGGATTGGGGGAAATAAACGCTTACGAGGGTTTAATGAAGAGTCGATTTTCGCGACGAGATTTCTTGTTTTCACTTTGGAGTATCGTTTTTTGATTGGGAAGAATGCCTATCTTTTTGCTTTCGGGGATCAGGCTTATGTTGAGAATATCACGACGTTGGAAAGGGGTTTTCTGAGGCCGACGGGGGTTGGTGCGGGGATTAGCTTCGAGACGGGGGTTGGTGTTTTTGGGGTGAGCTATGCTGTGGGTAGGAATATGGAAAGTGCT
>JAHDGC010000875.1 GCA_020627865.1 Saprospiraceae bacterium
TTCCAATTGTTCTCCTTGCCAAGCGACACCAACTTGCAACGACGGTATCCAAAATGGTGATGAGACGGGCGTTGATTGTGGTGGCTCTAATTGTGCCCCTTGCCAAACGGATGATTCTGGAAAGATTAAAGTTATCATCAAGCCAGATAATTACGGCAGTGAAATCTACTGGGAATTGTTGGACGAAAATTATAACGTCGTTGCATCCGGTGGGCCATATTCCGATGGCGATACAACCATCAAGCGGAAAACAATTACGGCGGATGCTGGTTGTTACACTTTCTATATCGAAGATGCTTATGGCGATGGTATTTGCTGCGATTATGGCTCTGGTTGGTACAAAATTAAAGATGAATCAAACAATGTGCTGGCAAGTTCTAATGGACAGTATGGTTCTTGGGAAGAGAAATCATTCTGCACAGGCCCACAAAGATTGGGTAATCCAAAGAAAACTCGCAGAGATGAAAAAAGAATGGATCTTCCTAAGAAAGAGAGTACTAAGTAAGTCATGAATAAATAGATTCCTTTTATCTAAATTATTGATATCAAAGAGGCAATAGCGTAATAACTATTGCCTCTATTTTATTTTAATGCTTCTGAATTTTTTTAACAATATATTTACCATCCACGTTTGTCATCTTTAAATAATACATCCCCACAGGAAAATCTTTTATCGAAACGGAATTGATTTGTTCAAACGTTTTTAAAATACGGCCTTGCAAATCCATCAATACCACACTTTGCAAAACTTCATCCGTTTGAATGTGGATGATATCATTAGTTGGATTTGGGGCAAGTTGTAAAGCAAAATCCAATTCTAAATCTTTAGTCGAAACACTGGTTATATTTTCGAAGTACACGAATGCCGTCGTTTCCGTATCAATTTCATAAGATTGCCCGAGAATATCAAGGTCTCCATCTGCATCTAAATCAGCGAACTGGTGGAGAATATAGGTTTTATCTATGAAGTTCAGATCAAATGGGTTTTCTTCCGGTGTTGCGAATTGTGGTTCAGTTGCAGAACCGGTATTTTCATAATAGGAAAAAGAACCTGGAGCGAAGCCATAGCCGTTTATGTTACTAGCAAGAAGGTCCAAATCGCCATCGTTGTCCAAATCGGCAAATTCCGAGAAAGCATAAGTGCTCATCGAGCTTAAGCCAAATGGGTTGGATTGTCCAGCCGCAAATTGCGGGGCACTTGCCGTCCCTATATTCTCATAATAAGTAAAGCCTGCGATTTCTTCATAATATAAATAGGCACTGGTGAGCAAATCCAGATCGCCATCATTATCCAAATCTACGAAATTGGGATCAAGGAAATCAACTTGCGGTGCGATATCAAAAATGTTCGCTTGTGCTGGGCCAAATTGTGGGTTTTCAGGCGTGCCTGTATTTTCAAAGAAATGGATGCTAGAACTATAGTCCCCTTCATTGTAACTACCCATGTATAAATCGAAATCACCGTCAGCATCCAAATCCGCAAAAGTGAGGATATTGACTCCTTCAAAGGCCGCTGTTGAAATGTCAAATGGATTGGGTACGGGAGCTGCAAATTCGGGGACACTTGCCGTGCCCGTGTTTTGATAATAGAAGATATTGCCATATAATTCGTTGATGAACATATCGCTATCTCCGTCATTATCAATATCTACCAGCGCTGTGAAGTTGTAATTGACAGAGGAAGATTCAAGTCCGAATGGGTTTTCGATTGGTGTTGCAAATTGCTGGGCAGTCATCTGTCCAGGCAAGATCGCACCGAAGGCAAAAGCTGCTGGGGCCAGTATTTTTTTTAGCTGGAAACCCTGTAGGACATGTTTTAGTATTGCTGTTAGTTTCTTAATTTTCAGGATGAGTTGGCCGGCCTCATTTTTTCCATGATCTTGTTGCAGTACTCGCGTTAATTTTTTGACTAAAAACTGTAGTTGTCTTCGCTTCCGTGCGTAAGCGTGATTTTTCATAATATAATTTTTAAGTATTGTAAATTATTTCGATTGGTCGTGTCTGCCCTAGTGTAGAAATATAAGTTTTATATTATTCCATAATGATATTCAAGGTAGTTGTAATGATACAATAATTTATTATTAGCTTAATAGTTTAATGTTTTTTTAACAAAGAACCATCAGTCCTTCTCCTCTTTAGACTTATGCTTCCTCCCCTTATGCGAAAAAAGTTTCTCCAATTCCAATGTAAGTTTAGCAAATTTATCCATTTGATCTTTTCTACAAATTTCTTTGATGCCTGTGAAGTATTCAAGATGTGCATTTTCTAAATTCATCTGAAAATCTCCAACTTGTTTTACCAAAGAATCTTTTACGGATTCGTTGATATCTCCGGCCAGTAGTTTATATATCTCTCTTCTGGTATTCTGCATACCATGGGCAGCTGTTCTTGTCTCTTTCTTGTGCTGTTCGGTCAGGTTTTCAAATAACAAAATTTGATCTTGATCCAGTTGCAAGGTTTGAATAATAAAGTTTTTATTCTGTTTTTTTTTTCGAAGATGGGGAGGCTTATGCAAAAACATAAAAGTAAGCAAAGCTACATTCAGTATAAAAAGAGAAGAGACTAGTATCGTTAAAAATTTAACTTTATTCATGGAAATACAAATTATGATAATTAGTCAGCTGCATATCTTCAAATACAGAAGTCTCATTACTCGTCTCCATGTATATCCCGCGAATAGCATATATATTGATACAAAACAACACGATGAGTGTAGCAAAAGCTGTTCGGTACCAAAGTTTGCCGATTTGATGATGATGACCATCCTTTATTTTTTGCTGGATTCTCGTCAGCAAAAATGGAGGCGCATCCACTTTTTTGATGTGCTGTAGTATTTCTGATGGATCTTTCATATCTCTTTGTTTTAATCTTCTATGATTTTAGACGCTGAATAAGCCTAATCCCTTCGTTTATCGTACTGTTTTTTCAAATTTTGTTTTGCCCGATACAATAGCGATTCTGCACCTTTTATATTTAAATCCATGATTGTACAAATTTCTTTCATCGAAAGTTGGTCTATTTTTGCCAAAATAAGAATGGTTTTTTGCCGCTCAGGAAGCAAGTCCA
>JAHDGC010000876.1 GCA_020627865.1 Saprospiraceae bacterium
CGGTTACGGAAAGTATAACATTGAAACCCGGCGATAAGTTAAAAGTAAGAATTGAGTTGCGCGTTGATCGTGACATGGAATATGTACACATGAAGGATGCGAGAGCCAGCGGATTAGAACCCATTAATGTATTGAGTCGGTACAAGTGGCAAGGTGGTTTGGGTTATTATGAATCGACAAAAGATGCCTCTACGAACTTTTTTATAGATTATCTCCGCAAGGGCACTTATGTTTTTGAGTATCCATTACGGGTAGCCCACAATGGTGACTTTTCCAACGGTATCACGTCTATACAATGTATGTATGCTCCAGAATTTAGTAGTCACTCTGAGGGCATACGAATTAAAATTGGTCAATAATTTGCAATCGGTGCATAAAGAAAATAGTTTGGTTTTTATTTTCGCCCGTCACCGAAAGCTTTATGTTATAGATTTGGAACAATTAACAAACGATCCTCTGGTGTTTATGCATCAGGGGGTTTGTTTTTTGGAAAGTGGATCTATCCCTGTCCTAAGGTTTGCGGGCAGATACAATGATAGACTCTCCGTTCTCAGCAACAAATTTAGCAGCACGCTCCATCTCTTTAAAGATTGTCTCATCGTCAATACTAGCACGAATCTGTGCATTGCTTTTTTCATATGCTTCTTTTGTCAGAAAAGCATAAACCGAATCGCCATTTTGAAAAGCAGATTCCAATGCTATAGACGGATCATTGTAATATCGTTCGTTAAATATTTTTCCTGATGGAACAGTTAGCTTAATATCGACAAAATGTAATTGCTTGAGCCGATCACACAACTCGTCAATTGCAACATAACGAGCACGCATTTTATATACTGCATCTGGAATGTATTTATAGTTCCAATAAACCCCAGTATCTGGATGTAATTGTTGTTGCGAAGCCGTATTGATTGTCAGCACGCCACCCGACTTGAGCACTCTTTTGGCTTCTTCTAAAAAGGTATTCAGATTAGGGAAAGTGGGTTCGGTATCCAAATGGTGTAATACCTGATTGACCATATAGGCATCAAAGGTATTGTCGGGAAAAGAAAGCTTGAGAATATCTCCGAATTGCAAATGAACATTTTCTTCATTGCCCATTTTTTCTAAGGCTTTTTCCAATCCTTGTTGAGAACCTTCTACCCCATAAATTTCAGCGACCAAATTTTTAAACTGGTTTATGTAGGCTCCCGTTCCAAATCCACCTTCTAAGATTCTTTGTTCTTTGAGTGGAATATTATTTTCCTTAAAAATTTGTGCCAACTCTTCCAGGCCTTGCGGTTGGCGTATTTGGTCATACACCGTAAAGGTTTCATTGTAGTTACAATAAGAAGAAAGATTCTGTTTTGATTGATCTTGCATAAGTATTTTTTATGGTGTCGTAATGACGGCATTACATGAAAACTAATTTATCAAAATTAATTTCCAACATTTCTTTTCGTGTTTTAATATACTTCCGATTAAAATCTGTATTAGAAGACTCCGCCCATTTTATCCAAAAATGATGTGATTCCGGTACCCGAGAAATCACTTTTTTGGCGCAAGCCATAATCTTATTCTTATTCCCAGTTTTCAAGTAATGCCCACAAAACAACTTTATTTGATCAAGTTTTGGGAACCGCTTCAAATCTGCTTTATGTGGCTTTTTAGAATCATAATCGAACATCATTTCACAGAAGAAATTAGCAATATCATAACTGGGGTCTAGCTTCCCGTTGAATTCAAAATCTATGAAATGTAATTTTTTATTCTTCGTTTGTAAAATATTCTCTGCATGCAAATCATTGTGATTTAGGCGACACTCTCGATGAAACCTTGCCAATTCCCTTGCGATCAAAATCCAATTTACCGAATTAATAACCACCTTTTTCCCATCAATCCATTCCTCTATTCTTCCAATCGGGGACGAAAATAACACCTTCGCTCCAAAATTAAATTTATTAAAAAAGCGTAGCATTTTCACCTCCATGTCCTTCAACTTCTTTTTTTTATACTGTTTATATAAGTAACTTTTTTGTGTTGGTAAATGATCTAGCTTGAAATTATAGCTGCTCAGCCCCATTGGTATTCTGGTCAAAACAATATCTTTTTTTTTCCAAGTTGGGAAAAAGGATAAAATATTTCCATATACATCTGAATAATTTCCACTTATCTTATTTAAAGAAATTAAGCCCATAAGATTAAATTAAGCATTTTGTCAATCCCGCAATATATTAATAAATTATTAATTTATTGTCATTAAATCAATAATAATCCAAGCATAAGATCAAAAAACTACCGTAGGGGCTATAATTTAGAGGCCTTTCGTGGAGCAAAATTTACATTGATAAAAACCACCCCCATCAATAACAATATAGCTGCAAATCCAGATTGAAAACTGATGGTCTCATTATTGAGCAAGAAACCCAGCAGCATGGCAATTACGGGGTTCACATAAGTACAAGTATTTACTTTTGCAGGAGAAACATTTTTGAGTAAATAATTGAACGCGGTAAAAGCGACAATGGAACCAAAAATAATTAGGTAAGCAACAGCCCAGATAGACTTACTCGTTAATGCAGCGATTTCAAATTGTTCATATTCCCGAATGGCTACACTAATGAACAAACAGACTACACCACCGAGCAACAATTGCAATCCGGAACTTTCCAAAACGGATTCCGGCAACTTGGCATCTTTTGTCCAGACCGAAACGTATGCCCATGCCCATGTAGCCAGCAAGATTACAAACACACTGATCAACCACATGCTATTGGATACAAACTCCGCTTGACCGACCAACAGTGCCATTCCTAATACGCCCAAGAAAATGCCCAGCCAACTGTTCCACGTAGGTTTAATGTTTTTTATTTTCCATAACAATAAAATAACGATCAAGGGACGAGTGGCCACAATCAGAGCGGCAATACCGCTGTCCACAATACGAAGTGTCCAGAGCATCATCCCATTTCCAACGACGAAAAGCATCACTCCTGCAAAAAGCGCATTTTTAAATGCTGTTTTGTTGAAAGTAAAGCCATCTTTGAGTGCGGAATACATCAGCATCATGGCCCCTGCAATGGTAA
>JAHDGC010000877.1 GCA_020627865.1 Saprospiraceae bacterium
GTTTCTATCCAAACCAATTTAGTGTTGTCGTTTATATATTGTGAAACATTGTTGGGATCTGACATGTCGATAAAATGAGATTTAATCCCAAAACGACTAAAGATTTTTACCAACAATCGATACGATCCACCGTACAAATCATCGGAGGCTATAACTTCATCTCCAGGATTTAATACTTTAATGATGGCATCCATAGCAGCAAGACCACTTGCAAAAGTTAAGGCATATTGCCCGTTTTCCAATGCCGCCAAGTTGTTTTCTAGGACATCTCTTGTGGGGTTCTGTGTACGAGCATATTCAAAGCCTTTGTGCTCTCCCGGTGAGGCTTGGACATAGGTAGATGTTTGAAAGATAGGAGTCATAATGGCTCCAGTTGAAGGATCCGGATGTATGCCGGCATGTATCACTTTAGTACCGAATTTCATGGCTTGTATTTAAATCAATAAATCATTATGCTTAGTGTATAAGCAAGTATAGTCAGGCGCAAATATAGTTAATCTAGGATCTATTTTCTTGCAATAACACGCTGGGCAGCAGAATTAATATCTGCAATAGATAGTCCATATTTTTCTAGTAAATCAGAAGGCTTTCCGCTTTCTCCGAAGGTATCATTAACCGCTACAAATTCCATTGGTGTCGGATTGTTTTTAGCCAACACACCAGCAATGCTTTCACCTAATCCTCCTAATCTTTGGTGTTCTTCAGCTACAACAATACAGTTGGTCCTAGCCACGGAGTTAAGAATGATTTCTTCGTCCAAGGGCTTAATGGTATGAATATTTATAAGATCTACAGATACGCCTGATTCTTCGAGCTTCCTTGCCGCTTCAACAGCGTACCATACCATATGTCCAGTAGCAACAATACTTACGTCGGTTCCCTCATTCATCTGAATTCCCTTGCCGATTTCAAAGCTGCCTTCGGGCATAAATACCGGCCATCCGGGTCTTCCGAACCGGAGATAAACGGGTCCGTGGTGCTTTGCAATTGCAATGGTTGCTTCTTTGGTTTGATTGTAATCGCACGGATTAATAACGGTCATGCCCGGAAGCATTTTCATCATTCCCACATCCTCTAATATTTGATGCGTTGCACCGTCTTCTCCTAATGTAAGGCCGGCATGGGATGCGCATATTTTTACATTCTTATGTGAATAAGCAATGGACTGGCGAATCTGATCATAAACACGGCCTGTCGAGAAATTGGCGAAGGTACTTGTAAAGGGGATTTTTCCTGCAGTTGCCAACCCTGCAGCGATACCCATCATATTTGCTTCTGCGATACCCACTTGAAAAAATCGTTCTGGAAACTCATCTATGAATTTCTGGATTTTTAGTGATCCTACAAGATCGGCACAAAGCGTTACAACTTCAGGATTGGATTGACCGAGTTCATATACACCGGCGCCAAATCCATCACGGGTTGCTTTTTTATCTGTTTGTATGTAATTGCTTAACATGAGTTGGTTTTTTAAAAGTCTCCGAGCGTTTCTTCTAGCTCTGAAAGTGCTTGATTGGTTAATTCTTCATTTGGAGCTTTGCCGTGCCATTTATGCGTACCTTCCATATACGATACACCCTTACCCATTTCGGTTTTCATAAGTATGGCAACAGGTTTTCCTTTAACGGTTTTGGCTTTGTTAACGGTTTGAATGATATCTTCAAAATTGTGACCGTCCATATGCATCACTTCCCAACCAAAACTTTTCCATTTTCCTTCAAGATCTCCGAGCGAACAAACTTCATCATTAGGTCCATCGATTTGCTGACCATTCCAATCAACAGTAAGAATGAGATTATCTACTTTATGATGTGCAGCAAACATAGCGGCTTCCCAAATTTGTCCTTCTTGTAATTCCCCGTCACCGGTTAAAACATAAACCGTCTTATCGTCTCCATCGAGCTTTTTGGCAAGTGCCGTTCCTATGGCTACGGAAATACCTTGGCCGAGTGAACCCGATGCTATTCTTATTCCTGGCAAACCTTCATGTGTAGCAGGGTGACCTTGGAGTCGAGAATTAATATTCCTGAAGGTATTGAGTTCCTCGATAGGGAAATAGCCACTTCGAGCTAAAACACTGTACCAAACTGGAGAAATATGACCATTGGAAAGGTAAAAGACGTCTTCATTTTTGCCATCCATATTAAAGGAGGCATCGTGATCCATTATTTCAAAATAAAGGGCAGTAAAGAAATCTGCACATCCAAGGCTACCGCCAGGGTGTCCGGATTGGGCTCGAGAAACTTGGCGTACGATATCTCTTCGTACCTGAGTCGCTGTCTTAATAAGATTGTTTGTGTCCATCAAGTTGGTATAAGGTTAAAACAAAAAATGGCAACCTGGTAAATCAACCGGATTGCCATCTTTATTATAATTTGCAAGATACTAGTTTACAGCTTCTGATAAAGCTTTACCAGCTTTAAATTTAACCATAGTTTTAGCTGGAATCTTAATCGTTGCACCAGTTGCTGGATTTCTTCCATCTCTTGCTGCTCTTTTTGAAGTAGAAAAAGTTCCAAATCCTACAAAAGCAGCCTTGTCTCCTTTCTTCAATGATCCTTCAATATTTGAAAAAACTGCATCAACAGCACTTCCCGCTTGAGCTTTTGTAATGCCAGCTGCGTCATCTACAGCATTAATTAGATCTCCTTTGTTCATTTGTGTCTAATTTAGTTTGAATTAATATAAATACGCCACAAAATTAGCGAGCTTATACATATATGCAAATATTTAATATAAAAATATTCGTAAAATTCCCATAAATAGGGAGTTTCACCCAATTTTTGCTCTATTTTGCTGTTAAATCGAAAAAAAGGAATGAGAAAATTCATTACCATTACATTTTGCGCACTACTTTTTGCCTTCACACAGGGCTCTTGCAAGGTGAAAGAGGGCTGCCCCAATACCGAAAACTATAAGGTAGCTACGGACCGAGACGGACAAATGTCAACAAAAAAAGGTAAATCTGGCCTTTGGTCCAAAAAGCAAATGAAGAATGCAAAGAAGCGTTAATGGGCATTCTTTGATTGGGTACTTCCTGCGATTACCTTTAAAAATTAA
>JAHDGC010000878.1 GCA_020627865.1 Saprospiraceae bacterium
GCTACACAACGGGAAGACAATTGGCAGTAGCGGATAACGAATGGGGCTATACCGCTACTGAAGATATTGAACCAGATTCTTTCCTCGTACATAACAGGCTCATTTCCTTTTTTGGAAGGGTCAACTATGGCTTTGATGAAAGATATTTATTGACGCTTTCGGTAAGGCGAGATGGTTCTACTCGTTTTGGAAAGGCCAATCGCTGGGGGATTTTCCCGTCAGCAGCGTTCGCCTGGAGAATTTTACAGGAAGATTTTGCAAAAGGACTAAACAAGATATTTACGGATTTGAAGTTGCGGGTGAGTTATGGGATTGTTGGGAATGAAGCTATTGGAGATTATCGTTATCAAGTTTACTATGGTTTAGGTGCGAATGACGTTCGTTATCAGTTTGGAGATAATTATATCAATATCTTGCGGGGAGATGGTGTTGATCCAGAACTGAAATGGGAAGAAACCGGTTCTCTGAATATTGGGCTTGATTTTGGTTTTCTTGACAATAGACTTACGGGGTCCATTGAATTTTATCAAAAAAATACCCGTGATCTTTTATTCGAGGTAGCGGCTCCTGCATTTACCAACCTTAGTGATAGAATTTTGACGAATATTGGAGAAATGGAAAACAAGGGGGTAGAACTTGTGTTGAATACTTATATCATTGACCGTGACAAATTTGATTGGACAGTAGACTTCAATGCTTCTTATAATAGAAACGAAATTAAAAAACTGGACAATTCTAACTTGCCAGAGTTCCTCGGTTATGAGAAAGAAGGCATCTCTGGAGATATTGGGCAAACCATCCAAATCTTAAGGGTTGGAGAACCTGCCACTGCTTTTAGAACATACAAACGTCTGCTGGATGATAATGGAAATCCAGTATTGGATTGGGTGGACAGGAATGGTGATGGGATTAGAGGGGGATTAATGGATCTCTATCAGGATATTAATGGTGATGGCATGATTAACGAGTTCGATTTAGTCATAGACAAAAATGCAGCTCCTGATTTTATATTGGGTCTTACTTCTGGTGTCAATTATGGCAATTTTGATCTGGGCTTTACCTTGCGATCCAGTATCGGAAATTATGTATACAACAATACTGCTTCGGCTAATGGCTATTTTGATAAACTTACGGAGCAGGTCATTAACAATATTCACACTTCTGCTTACAAGACCAACTTTCAAGAAAGACGATTAAAGTCAGATTTCTACATTGAGAACGGTTCTTTCCTGAAACTGGATAACATTACGCTAGGATATACCTTAGATGAAATCAAGTTCTTTAGGAATATCAGATTGTATGCTACGGCACAAAATGTTTTGACGATAACAGGATACTCTGGTCTTGATCCAGAAATATTCAACGGTATCGACAATAACATTTATCCTTTTTCTAGAACGTTCCTTTTTGGCGTTAATGCTTCATTTTAAAATAATATTTGCCATGAAAAAATATACTTTTCTTTTTATCGCTTTTCTTTTTACAGGAGTATCCTGTACTGATCTTGATGTGACACCGGAAGATGCCGCAGCAGCAGATGAAGTCTTTCAAGACCCGGCAGCATACACTTCTTACTTAGCAAAACTCTACGCGGCTTATTCCCATACGGGGCAAGATGGGCCTAGTGGTCAGCCTGATATTACTATCGTCAGCGATGAAGGTTTTACCAGTTATAATCGGGTTTATTGGAAAGCTCAGGAATTGACAACGGATGAGGCCGTTATCGCTTGGACGGATGCGGGCATACAGGATTTGCATCAACACAGTTGGACTTCTGAAAACCAGTTTGTACGCGTCATGTATTATCGAATCGCTTTGATCGTTTCTATTGCTAATGATTTTTTGACCCAATCTACAGATGAAAATCTAACCGCCAGGGGCATCGTTGGTGCAGATTATGACAATATACAGACGTATCGTGCCGAGGCGCGTTTCTTGCGAGCATTGGCCTACTGGCATGCACTGGATATTTTTAGAACTATTCCTGTGGTAGAAGAAATTACGGTGGATTTACCCACACAAAGTACACCGGATGAGTTGTTTAGTTTTATTGAAAATGAACTGAATGAAATTGAACCTCTAATGGTGCCAGCTCGTCAAAACGAATATGGCCGAGCAGATCAAGGTGCATTGTGGATGTTGCAGGCCAAACTTTACCTGAATGCAGAACATCAGATCGACCAACCCAAATATACGGAATGCCTCACCGCTTGTAATAAAATTCTAGCGGCTGGGTATACTTTGGATGAAGATTACCGCTCCTTGTTTATGGCAGATAACCATACCTCAAATGAGCTTATCTTTACCTTGATTGCCGATGGTAAAGATGCACAAAACTGGGGTTCGACGACATTTCTCGTACATGGTGCCATTGGAGGAGAGCTGATGAATGCAGCAGATTATGGTGTTGATGGTGGCTGGGGAGGTATGAGAACGACCAGTGCCTTAGTAGAAAAGTTCCCAGATGAAACTGGGGATATAGATAGCAGGGCTATTTTTTACGTTGATGGGCAGTCTAAGGAGATTGAAGATTTGTTGACATTTACAGATGGCTATGCGGTGCCGAAATACACGAATGTGACTTCTGGCGGTGTTGCCGGTAGTGATCCTACGCATGTAGATACGGATTACCCGATGTTCCGTTTGGGCGATACTTACCTGATGTATGCGGAAGCTGTTTTGCGCGGTGGTTCTGGCGGAAGTGAAGGAGAGGCACTTGGCTATGTCAATGCTTTACGGGAGCGTGCTTACGGAAATGATGATGGTAACATTACAATGGCGGAACTCGACTTGCCATTCATTCTGGACGAAAGAAGCCGCGAACTCTATTGGGAAGCGACTCGTAGAATTGACTTGATCCGTTTCGGTCAATTTACGGATGAAGGCATCTGGCCTTGGAAGGGTAATGTTAAAGAAGGCCGTACTACGGAATCTTTCCGGGATATTTTCCCTATTCCTGCTTCGGATTTGTTAGCCAATCCGAATCTTGTTCAAAATGAAGGATATTAATTTTATATCTGGTTATTTATTATGTAAAAACGTAGCGTCGCAATGCATT
>JAHDGC010000879.1 GCA_020627865.1 Saprospiraceae bacterium
CAACAATTAAAGGTATATGCTGCCGAAGGAGAATTCATCAATGTCGGTGCAAGCCATGTGGGTATCTCCGGTGGATTCATCTCCATATATACACCAGATGGTGCGTTGTATAGTGTCTTTGATGATACAGGAACTGTAGCTGGCCAAGCCATAATATATAATAATATAGAAGAACAAAATGGGCCGACCGGTGGTGGCACTACTGATGGAACTGGCTATATCCCCGGTGTGGTGCAGGTGCCTACTGGTTTGTCCGGAATCTGGACGGTAAAGCTTGAATTTCCGGAATACTCTACAAATGCTTTTCTGCTTACTTTACTGAATGATGAACCTTGGAATAGAGCCGCGCATCAACCAGACGTCCCCAGAGGAATTTGTGCCTGGGATATTTCCGTTTCTAAAGATCATGCCGGTAACGATGGCGGCACATTGTTGCAGGGAAGGGTTTTTACCAATGAATACATCTCCATTGTAGATAATTTTTTATTGCCAACATCTCCCACTTTTTATGTATTGACCAAAGATGGTTTTATCTATGATGTAAGTTTGTTGGATGCAAAGCCTTGGGGTTTTCCTATATTCAGCAATACTTGGGGCGTAACAAGGGGAGATCAGCAACCTACATATAGTTCTCATTTTGAGGGAGAAGTTATTCGATCTGCCAATCCTGATATATGGGAGGCCGATCAAAAATATCTATACGATCCGCAGGCCGAAGACAACGAAAGTGTTATCAATAATAAACTATTTTTTAATGCACCAGCCACGGATTTACCGGCTACTGCTACCGTTACTGATTTGAAACACAACAATACGCATACAGCATGGCTCTATAAACTGCCACCACCACCTTTCGCAGAGTTGACAGAAGGAGCGTTTATCTCACTTTTGCCCAATGGAAATGGAACCTCATCTGATATTTTTATTCGAGACATCGGAGGGTATGTTGTTTTTAATACCAATTACGAAGGCACTTTTATCCTAGACATGGATTTAAATGAAAATGGAATCTTTGATGATCCGGAAGATCGACGAATGTATAAAAGGGTACAATTGGGACGAGATTCTATCCCTTGGGATGGGAGAAATGGCTTAGGAGAATTGCTTGATGTACAGGAAGATTTTGTTTTGACTTTCGGAATATCTTTGTTGGCAGGTGAGATTCATATTTTATTATCTGATATTGAAAATAACGAAGGTGGCATCAGTTTTACAAGAATCAATGGGGCTGATGCGCCCCAGAATTATTTTTCCTATAATCATACTTCCGTTGGTGGAAGTTTAAGTGGCGGCTCTGTGCTTTTTCCGGATACGACTTCCGTGCCGCATACTTACGATGGAGATTGGGGCAATGAGAAATTATTAGACTATTGGACGTATGTAGCATTTACCAATAATGAATTGGTAACGATTTTCGATATTTATGATAACATCAATGATATACAACAACCGGATATCGACGGGGATGGTATTGCCAATAATATTGACCTTGATGATGATAACGATGGTATTCCGGATTTGGAAGAAATTTGCATAGGTTGTTCTGGTCCACATCCTGTTTTTGATCCCGGAGGCGATCACGATTTTGATGGCATTGCCAACTTTGAAGATGTCGATGCTCCGGATATGGTTTGTTTAGATGTTGATAGTAATGGCATCTGTGATTCGATTATTCCAGCATTGGATAAAGATCAAGATGGTGTCCCCAATCACCTTGATTTAGATTCCGATAATGATGGTATCTTGGATCTTATTGAGGCTGGGCACACTGCTATTGATGCAGATGGTAATGGTCGCATTGATGGGGTAACAGTAGATTTTGGAGCCAATGGTTTGTTCAATATGCTGGCTTCTGATCCGGATAGCTTTACGGCTATACATACTTATGGTATTTTTAATGTTGATGGTGATGACTTTCCGGATTTCTTTGACCTCAATACCGATGGAGATGGTATTGATGATGTTATCGAAGCTGGTTTTATAACATTTGATGATGACGGAGATGGCGTGTTAGATTTGCTAGATCCTTATGTTGGATCAACGGGGGTTTATGTTTTGCTCGACCCCGAAATTACTGGGCAACCCCTTGGTAATCCTCCGGATTCTGATGGAGATGGCGTAGGAAATTGGCGTGATTTAGATTCGGATAATGATGGGGTTAATGATGTCGCAGAAGTTGGTCTTCCGGATGAAGATAACAATGGTTTTTCAGGTTTTAGTATGCAATTTACCAATAATTGTGGTCAGGAGCAAACAGATGTATTGGGCAATGATCTCAGCGTTCTGCCTGTTTTTGATACGGATAATGATGGTATCCCCAATTATATAGATACGGACAGTGATGGCGATGGCATTCCTGATACGATAGAAAACAATTTAGAAGATCCGGATTTTGATGGCATCGTTGGAACGGGCACGCCGAATGTCAATATTTTTGGCCAACCCGATACCGATGAGTTGGATAATCCGCTGACTATAATTTCTGATCCAGTGAACAGTGATGACGACGAGATACCGAATTTTTGGGATATAGATAGCGATAACGATAACATACCTGATGAGGAAGAATGTATGGATATTGCAGCATGTCCGGATGATGATGGTGACGATTTGCCTGACTTTATGGACAATGCCTGCGATGCGAATATGGCAACACCGTACTTGTTAGGTGAAGCGGCTATTTGTACCGACGACATGATCTTAATCACTGCCGGAGAAGAATCCAGTTGGACAAATGTGGGTATAAATACGCCGGTAATTTGTTACTGGTTTAATGGCGAAAATGTATTGTTGGAATCTGGTGAAAATCTTATTGTTCTTGAGATTGCTGCAACTGATCCTTTGGCCATTTCTCCTTATTTTCTGCAAGTAGAAAGAGGTTCCTGTGTGTCAGAGATTTCGGCTCCTTTTGCCGTAGAAATCAATGAAATGCCACTCGAAGTCATCGGTGCTGTTGCAGAACCTGTATGCTCGGGCGAATCTGGACAGTTGTTTGTTGACTATGTGGAAGGAGCAACTTACACCTGGAAAGTTAGTGGCAGTTCGGGCATTTTTTC
>JAHDGC010000035.1 GCA_020627865.1 Saprospiraceae bacterium
GCTCAGACAAAAATCGTGGCAAGTAGAGGTCAATTGAAAATTGACCGACGAGAAATCAAGAAAATCAGGTTAATCATGGTTCAGACTCTCGCAGAATTTGTCAAAGAACCATAATATCTTATCCCAAAATATCCTCGATTTTTACAGATACTTCTGGAAAAAGCAAAGGAGCAATGCTGTCTTCCAAGTCCAGAATTTGTTTAGACTTATAAATAAGCTTACTCGGATTTCTATAAACTTCGATTTCCTGCTCAAAAATATTAACGATCCAATATTCCTGTATGCCGGCCTGTGCATAAAGTTGCTTTTTATATTGGCGATCGTAATTGATGGAACTGCCTGATACCTCAATCAAGAGCAAAATATCTTCTGGTTTGGGGTGAGCATCGGCATAAAAGTTAGGAACTCGTTTCAACAATATAACATCTGGTTCTGGTTCTGAAATATCATTTATCCGAATCGAGCCTTGGATTCTTATAATGGCATCTTTTAAGAATAATTGGCTGAATAAATTATTTATTCTGTCTACAGTTGCATTATGATTGGTACTGATCGGACTCCTTTCTATAATTTCTCCAAAGATTAATTCCACCCTGTCTTCTCTTGTCAGGATATTGGCTTCTCCCATTTTGTGGTATTCCTCGGCAGTGATTAATCTTTTCTTTAAGTTTAAGGTCATCAGAACTGTTTTCTAAAGATATTAGTATGATAAATTTACAATTAATAAAGGACTTTTACAAAAAAAACTTGCTACCACAAACGTGGATAGCAAGTTTAAGCTTTTAAGTACATTCGCTTTTCTTATATCTAGATAAAGCGAGTTTGTTTTATTAATAATTAACCATAAAAATTTCTAATCGTAGCGTCGTAATGCTTACGACGTTTTTCCAAGAAAAATTTTTTAATCAAAAGACTGGTTGGAAATATGCGCCATATTTACCAATTCTTGATACTCTTGCGGCGTCAGCCCATCCATACAATAATGAATCGGATTCACCTTTTTTCCTTTTTGGATCACTTCATAATGAAGGTGTGCCGCCGTTGAGGTACCCGTATTTCCTACCGTACCAATTTGCTGCATCCGTTTGATTTGCTGCCCTTTCTTCACATGTACCTCATCCATATGTGCATATAGTGTTTCGTAGCCGTAACCATGATCTATAATGACATGGGTACCATAACCGGTACGCTTTTTCAGTACTTTCTTGACAACACCATCCCCTGTGGCCTGAATCGGAGTCCCTTTAGGGCAAGTAAAATCAATACCCCTGTGCATTCTCCGTCTTTTAAAGATCGGATGGAGCCGCATCCCGAAACCAGATAGGGAACTAACCTTCCTTTTCAGCTTATCTTCTCGAATCGGTTTGATGGCTGGAATGGAAGCCAACATTTTTTCCTTGCCTTTGGCCATAGAAAGTATGGTGTCTAGGGATTTAGATTGCAATACCAGTTGGCGAGTCAGTAAGTCTGCTTTTTCTTTACTGGCTTTGATGAGGCTACCACTATGCTTATAAACTTTATAATCACTATACTTATCATGGCCACCAATACCACCATGCCATACATCCTTATCTATAGGATCCATACCAAAAAGTATACGGTGCACACTTGCATCCCTTTCCTGAACATTGTCCAGTACTTTGGATAACATTCCGATTTCATTATTGACTCGCTCAAACTCTTTGTTCATAAAATCTATCTCCCGAAGCAGCGCTTGCTCGTGCGGAGACGGAAAATACCTGAACAAAACAGATATCAGAATGACAGAAGATATTATTACAGCAGACACAAATCCAAAAATACGCACCAACTTCACACTCAACGGTTCCACGACTTTCTCGTATCTGAGGCTTTGCGTGTTGTAAACGAATTTCTCTTTTCTCATAAAGGTCTTTATTCGTTTGCTAAAAATGACTACTTTTGTACCCGAAATGAATACAAGAGCGGAACACTTTTAGCTCCAATCAGTTTTCTCATAAAATTATAATTGAACCCAAAAATAGTTCCGTGACAGGTAATTTTCAAAGAAATGAGGAAAAATTTTCATTTTTTATAAAAAAAACATGTGTTTTGCATATAATTTGTTGTTTCTGTAATCAGAAAAGTGACAATATTCCGGTGGAAAATACATGTTATTTATACTTGATATTGTAAATGTTTTAATTTTGTATATAATAATTTGCTAAAATATGAATGCTCAGGATATTCGCCAGAAGTTTTTAGATTTTTTTAAGGGTAAGGGACACAAGATTGTTCCTTCTGCTCCTATTGTGAATAAGGATGACCCGACCTTGATGTTTACCAATGCCGGAATGAACCAGTTTAAGGATTTTTTCCTTGGGAATCAGGTGCCGGATAACCCTCGAATTGCGGATACCCAAAAATGTTTGCGGGTTTCTGGGAAACACAATGATCTGGAAGAAGTGGGTATAGACAGTTATCACCATACCATGTTTGAGATGTTGGGCAACTGGTCGATTGGAGATTATTTCAAAGAAGAGGCGATTGCTTGGGCTTGGGAACTGCTCACAGAGGTATATGGCTTGGATAAGTCTCGCCTTTATGCCAGCGTTTTTGAAGGAGACAAGGGGGAAAACTTGGACCCAGACGAGGAAGCTCGGAAAATTTGGCAAAAATACTTGCCCGATGATCGCATCTTGTTTTTTGATAAAAAAGACAACTTCTGGGAAATGGGCGAAACAGGGCCGTGTGGGCCTTGTTCTGAAATACACATCGACCTGCGTTCTGATGAGGAAAGGGCTGCAAAATCCGGTGCAGCGTTGGTTAACATGGATCATCCACAGGTCATTGAAGTTTGGAATTTGGTCTTTATCCAGATGAATCGAAAGGCAGACGGTAGTCTTGAAATGCTTCCTGCCAAGCATGTAGATACCGGTATGGGCTTTGAACGGTTGTGCATGGCCATCCAAGGAAAGAAATCAAATTATGATACCAACTTATTTACACCATTTATAGAAACGGTAGAAAAGGCTTCGGGTAAAAAATATACCTTCTCCTATGAGTTGAGTGCAAAATCGGATATTGCCATGCGGGTTGTAGTAGACCATATCCGTGCGGTGAGTTTTACGATTGCGGACGGACAGTTGCCATCGAATACCGGTGCAGGTTATGTGATTCGGAGGATTTTACGTCGTGCTGTTCGTTACTATTATTCTTTTTTGGACATCAAAGCACCATTTTTGCATAAACTAGTCTTGCAATTGGCGGATACGTTCAAGGATGTTTTTCCGGAACTGGATGCACAGCGGGATTTTGTGAGTAAGGTTGTTCTGGAAGAGGAAAAGTCTTTCTTGCGTACCCTGGAAGGTGGCTTGAAAAGGATTGATGCCTTGAAACTGAAAGATAACCAATTGGATGGAGAAACCACCTTTGAATTATACGATACTTATGGTTTCCCAATTGATTTGACACGCCTTATTGCATCTGAAAAAGGATGGACGATAGATGAGGCTGGCTTTAAAGCAGCATTGGCAGAGCAGAAAAAACGTTCTAGGGCAGATGCTGAAAAGGAAGTTGGGGATTGGCATGATGTGATGGATACGAAAGGGGTAGCGTTTGTCGGGTATGATGATCTGGAGGCTGATGATGTCAAGGTTATTAAGCATAGAACTGTGGTGGTAAAAAAGAAAAAGCAATATCAGCTTGTTTTGAATAAAACACCTTTTTATGCAGAGGGTGGAGGGCAGGTCGGAGATACCGGTTTGCTTTGGTTTGGAGATGAAAAAGTGGAGGTCTTGGATACCAAAAAAGAAAATGATTTGATTATTCATTTTGTGAAAAAGTTGCCGGAAAATATTGATCGGGCAGCAAAAGCGCAAGTGAATAAAACGAAACGAAAATTAACAGAAAATAACCATTCTGCAACACATCTTTTACATGCGGCCTTGCGTCAAGTGCTGGGAACACATGTACAGCAAAAAGGTTCTTTGGTTAATGAAAAATACCTGCGTTTTGACTTTTCTCATTTTCAAAAAGTAACTGATGAGGAACTGGCAAAAATAGAGCAAATTGTCAATACAAAAATTCGGGAAAATATCTTGTTGGGAGAAGATCGGAGTATTCCATTGCAGGAAGCCAAAGATGCCGGGGCGATGATGCTTTTTGGAGAAAAATATGGCGAAACGGTTCGGATGATTACTTTTGATCCGGAATATTCTAGGGAACTTTGCGGCGGCTGCCATGTTGATGCAACGGGCAAAATCGGCTTGCTAAAAATTACGAGTGAAGCTGCCGTCGCCGCTGGTGTGAGGCGTGTGGAGGCTGTTACGGCAGGCAAGGCGGAAGCCTACCTGAATGGGGAGATGGCAGAATTAAAGTCTATCCGTTCCCTCTTTAAAAATCCTTTAAATACGGCGCAAAATGTAGCTTCGACATTGGAGGAGAATAAATCCCTTAAGAAACAAATAGAGAAATTATTGGCGCTGCAAGCCAAGTCCTTACAATCTGATCTTAAGGCAAATGCAGAAGACATCAATGGGGTGAATTTTGTCGCGGCAAAATTGCCACTGCAAGATGCGAATGCGATTAAGACTTTGGCTTATCAATTGGAACAGGAACTTGGAAATGCGTGCATCGTGTTTGGGGCTGAGGTGAAAGGTAAGCCACAGCTTACGGTTGCCATTAGTAAAAACCTTACCGAGGAAAAATCATTGCATGCTGGGAATATGGTTCGCGAATTGGCCAAGGAGATTCAAGGTGGCGGTGGCGGTCAGGCGTTTTTTGCAACAGCGGGTGGTAAAGATGCGAATGGATTGGATAGGGCGATTGCGAAGGCGAAGGGATTGTTGTAAATTTTTATTTTTTGTAGGGACAAGGCATCCCTTGTCCCTACAAAAACAACAATTGGTGCTATTTCTCCGTAGCCCCGCTACTAATAATTGACCCGAAGAACAAGGCATTCGCAAACAACTTATTCGTCCCATACCAAAAGGCACGAAAGTTGGGGTTATCTGCCATACAAATCACTTTTCCAGAACCGTAGCCACATACGATAACCGATGCGGATTCCTTCAAGAGTTGTTGATTTTGTTTGGAAATGTATCCACTCAATAAAGGTTTATCGGTATAAACAACGGGCATAGAATACACATTGTTGGCTGGTTTGAGGAATAAATCTCCTCTGCGAAATACTGGAAGCTCGTCATTGGCATAACCATAACATAGCGGATGGGTTAAGTCCAATTTACAAGCCCCGATGGCACCTCCAATAACTTGGGCACCACTATCTTTATGCAATTTTTTGTAAGCCCTTCTTCTTTTTACATCTGCTTTGCTGTTCTTTTTTTCTTTTTCTACGAATGTTACTTTGGCAAGGCCATTCGACTTGGCCCATTTAATTGCGTTGAGCATGGTGATTAAAGTGCCACCATTATTTAACCATGTTTTTATTTTATTCGCACTACTCAATTTGCCATAAGAGCCACCTGACATAACAATGCAATTATACTGTTGTAGGTCAACTTTGTTGATGTCTTCTGCCTCAATTAAAGAAACCTGCATGCCATATCTAGTGTCCAACAAATGCCAAACCTCACCAGCGTTATAAGAGCGTGTGCTTTCTCCCACAATAAGGGCAACTTTGGGTTTTTTCAAAGCAAGTAAGGACGGACTTCCTAGGTCTACACCATCTGACGCTAAACCGGAATCAATGGCATAAACTATCGTTCCGGTTCCTTGAATGGCTTCTTCTAGCAAAGCATGGATTTCCGCCGAAGTTTTGTTTTGGTTTTGAATCGGTAAAAGAATAGAACCCGGTTGGAAGATTTCCTTTTTCCCATTTATCATAAAACCGAAACTCGTAGTGGATACTTTTGTCCGTAATCCTTCGCTTTGAATTTTATTTAAAACTTTTGGTGCATAATAATCATCCCAACGAAAAACATAGGCATAATCAGATTTTTTGCCAATAATTTTTGTGTTTGAAATTATATTGTTATAAAAATTTTGGAAATCAATTTTTTTACCCGCCAATGCAGATTGTGCTTTATTCAAAGTGCTGTAATTCAAATTAAAGGCAAGCGGTAAAGTCCAGGCAGAAACATCGTAGAACAAACTATCTTGAAAGGTCGTTATTTTTTCAAAACTGCCTTTCAGGAGTCGATATTGATTTTGGTTTAAGGGAAGGACTAGAGAATTTGCTGCCTCAAATTGTTTGCCATTTACCTGAACATCTTGACTTAATTTATGCACAGCAATTTTGTGTCGGTCTAGCAATTCCAGAAAATGAAGTAACCTCGAATGATCTTCTCCTGCATTAAAAACATAACCAAAAGATTTGTCCCTTGCAGCTTGTGCCGAAATGGAACGGTTAAAATCCTGCTGGAAACTCAACAACTCTTCCCGGAGGGCAACCCCAGCCGCGAGGGTAGAAAACGAAGTCGCCACCTGATTCCGAATCGTAAAAGGAAAACTCAATGGGCCATTGCTGCTGTCGTGTAAATGTCCCCTTGAGCTAGCTTGCTCAAAAAGGATACCGATGCAACCATTGGCATCTGGATAGGTGGAACCCTTGCCATAATAAAAGTCATCGAAAGATTCCCCGCTGTAGTAAAAACTCCCCAACTTGTCGAGTGCAGCTGCATGAAACTTGGCAATGTCTTCGGTGATTTCCTGATTGCGTGCTGGTGTCATCGGGTTCACGCGAGAGGCAATCCCCGGCTGGAAAAAGTAAGTGCTGTTGTGCCCCATTTCATGATGATCGGTCAAGATGTTAGGTTTCCACTCATGGAAAATTTTAATCCGCCCCTGACTTTCCGGATGCTGTACCAGAAGCCAATCTCGGTTGAGATCAAACCAATAATGATTTGTTCTCCCGCCCGGCCAAACTTCGTTCAATTCTCTACTTGCCACATCACTCACCAAGTTGATACTCTTATGCCGATTCACCCAGCTGGCAAAACGATCTAGTCCATCAGGATTCATACATGGATCTAACAATATAATGGTATTATCCAAAATTTTATCTACTTCCTCGTCCTGTCCTGCCGCCAGATAATAAGCCATCAAAACTGCGGCATTGCTTCCACTAGATTCATTCCCATGAATACTGTACCCTTGATAAACGACCGTCGGCATCTTGGAAATGTCGGTTTTATCCCCATCCATATCCGAGAGGGCAAGGTGCTCTTTCCGGATGGTTTCGATATTCTTCATGTTGTCCTTTGAACTTATGGTAAGCACAACCAGTGGTCTTTGTTCGTGGCTGCGAGCATATTGTTGAAGACTCACCCGCTCCGAGGTTTCCGCCAAGGTTTTCATATACCAATACAGCTTGTCGTGGCTGACATGCCATTCGCCAACTTCATGCCCTAGAATTTCTGCTGGGGCAGGCACGGATTTATCATAGGTAATGTCCGGTAAGTAGTAGTTCAGGTTACTTTTCTGGCTGAACGAGATATTGGTTAAGAATAGAAATATCAACGTGCTATAGATTGCTTTTCTCATAAACATAATTTTATGCGCCATAATTAGTAAAATAGTTTGAGATTACCAAACTTAGGGATGGAGAATTCATGAATCCACCTAGTTTTTAAGTACGGGAACGCGATTTCAAGGTGGCAACGACTTGCTTTAGATAAATGGAGACTTGATGTCATGGATTAAAAACAAAACCCTTCCACACCATAATAGCATGAAAGGGTTTTCTAACAAGAAAGATTCTTTTTTAGAGAAAAGGTTTAAAGCTTATCGAATCAGCACCAACTTACTACTCCTCGTTCCAAAATCTGTTTTCAGCAGATAATGGTAAACACCGGATGTTGGAAAAATAGCGGCATCAAGAACATGCTGATTAAATCCTTGCGTTGCATGGATCGGAATCGCCTTGAGCATTTTCCCATTTACATCCATAATGTTCAGCGTTACTTTTCCTGCCCCGGGGAGCACGAATCGAATCAAGGTACTGTTATCAAATGGATTCGGAGCGTTGGGATACAAAACCAGTTCTCCATTGTCTGTCGGAAACATCTTGTGATCCTTCAGAACAATATTCATCGGTTTTCCATCTTTCTTGTAAATAACGGCTGGGATGGCCCTCTGTGCAATATCAAAATGTTTAGTTATATTTACCAAATCTTTTTTCGCCCTAAAGCGAAGGGTAAACAATGTTGCGTCTGGATACAGTTCTTGGGATGCAACGGTTGTCCAAGCAAAATTGAGCATACCCTGATCTACGTTTCGCAATCCAAAATTATCCTCATCTAGTCCTGCAAAAACACTACTTTGTTCATCGTTGGCAATGCCTTGAAACGCTAACATATTACTATCAAATTTCAAGCCGAATTGAAGCGCAGTAATCTCTTCGTAGTCATTAGCCTGTATTGTAACCAAAATACTTTCTCCTTTAGATGCTTTTTCAGAAGGTATTGCAATTTCAAAATCTTCAACTTCTTTTTCATTGCGCAAAGCATTCGCCCCTGAGAAATTAACTGTCGCAGATGCGTTTAAATCGCCTATTTTTACAGCAATAAAATCAGCATTGTAAATATATTGTTGAATATTAGTGAACTCAATTTCTTCAGGACAAGGTTCTGCAAATGGATCTTCCGGATCGGGGAAAGTGTAATCGCTGGTCACGAATCTCCATGAGGTGTTTTCTGTAAAGGCCGTATCAATATTTAAAATTAATCGCCTCAATAAAACGGCATCATAAGTCGTGATGGAGCCAGAATTGTTAATATCTGCCGCAATTTTTTTGTACGGAGAATTCAATGGCGTGATGTTCAAAATATGCTTTTGTAACAATACGAGATCGTAGGTCGTTACCCCATTGGTTGGATCATCATTTTTGTAAGGTTTCATGCGGTAATCATTCCCAATTTGCAGTTCCCTGAAAAGGTAATTCCCCGACGCATTACTCATATGCATGGCTTCCATATCTTCCTCAATATAAACGGGAACATTTTCAACTTTAGTCAGGTCTTCGGTGCGAATACTTCCCAAAACGAAAGTCTCAGATTCCGGAATATTAATGTTGTTAGGGCAGTCGGCATCGGCTTCAAAAACATTGGCTACGGTACTGCAAATGGAGGTGTTCCCCCAATAATCTATAACCGTAAGACTTATTGGAATTCCTGTGGCGGTTTCGAAGTCAAATAAATCCTCACAAGTTACGGTATCCGGTTCTATTACAGCAGAAATAATAGGAGAGCAAACATCACTGTATGGAAGACTAACACCATCAGAAGAAAAATCAGTAAGCTCTACTTCTTTTATTCCTGTTGCTTCTAAGAAGAAGGTTAGTCCCATGCATTCTACTTGAGGTCTTGTGATTTCATTTACAAAAACCGTCATGGTACAACTGGAGGACAGGCCACAATCATCAGTAGCGGTAAAGGTAACTGTCGTGGTATCTAGTGGAAAACGAAAGTTAAATTCTCCATCTTCGTTTGGTGTGATGATCATGTCTAGATTATTGCCGAGGTCAGGATTGATGTTGACAAGCCGTGCTTCTATCTCGACATTATCATCACAATTATCTGTCGCTATAGGAGTAAGAATTACCATTTCATCACAATCGTTAGATTGTGCACCTACCGTAAATGTAACATCATCATCTGGGCAAGTTAAAACTGGCGCTTCATTGTCTTCGACCGTTATCGTTGTAGATACTGTGCTACTATTGTTACATTCGTCTATAGCTGTCCACGTACGAACAATAGTATAATTATTCATGCAGTTGCTAGCTATAGTATCATTTTGTTCCATAATAGTTGGGGGAGTCGTGCAATTATCAGAGAAGTTAGGCTCTGGAAAATTGTCAATCTCCGTGCAGCTAATCGTCGTATCCAGAGGAACATTTGAAATCTGTGGTGCCTCTTCATCTACGATCTCAATCACTTGTTGTAAGGTTGCAATATTGCCACAAACATCTTGTGCCGTCCAGTTTCTGGTTATTGTAATATTATTGTTGCAAGAACCTGCTGTTTGTTCTTGCGTGAAATTAATTGTCGCTATATTTCCTGTACAATTATCGGTTGCTGTAAGATTTGGTACGGCAGGAATCATCTCTTCACAAGCAATGGTCAAGTTCGGAGGTATGCTAGAAAATACAGGCGGCTCACTGTCTACAACGGTGATGTTTTGAGCACTGCTTGTGGTGTTGTCACACTCATCTGTCGCTGTCCATGTTCTGGTTAGGATATAGTTGAAGGGGCAAATACCGTCTATTGTAGTTTCTGTAAAATCATTGTTGATGTTTGTACTGCAATTATCAGTAATAGTGACATTAGCAATGCCTGGAAGTGTCTCATCACACTCCAATGTGACATCATTGGGCACACCATCAATCACTGGCGGAAATAGGTCGGCGATGAAAATAGTAAGTGTTCTTTGTGACGTATTCCCACAATTGTCAACAGCAATGAATCTCCTCAAAATAAACGATTCTGCTGGGCAGCTAGGGGAGTCCATAGGGGTATCGTCAAACAAAACATCTACGTCGTTGTCGCAATTGTCTGTCGCTTCCGGATTAGCTGGGAAACTGATTTGCTCATTGCAATCAAAAATAAGATCATCTGGGAAATTAATAAATGTTGGGGCAGTCGTATCTTCAATGACAATGTCTCTGCTTGCTGTAGTTGTCAGACCACAAGCATCCGATACACTCCATGTTCTGGTAACGATAGAATTGTCTTCGCAATCGCCCGGAGTTGTCACATCTGAAAATGTAATATCCATAATGCCACCACAATTGTCAGATGCAGTTATATTGTTAAATTCAATAGGTTCCCCGCAATTTATGGTAACATTATCTGGCAAGTTAGATAACACAGGTGGTGTAATATCCACAATGGTGATGTTTTGGGAAATCGTAGCTGTCTGTCCACATTCATCCGTTGCCTGCCAAATTCTTTGTACCGTAAAATTATTCAGGCAGTTTCCTGCAACGGTAATATCCTCTAAAATATCAATTTCTGGTGTGCCACAATTATCCGTAACACCACCCACGGGTTCTACAGGAAGCGGATCGCCTTGGCAAAGATTATTTAAAGTCACATCTCCGGGAGGAAGTCCGAAAACAGGCGGTTCATCATCCGTTACCAAAATAATCTGATCGGCTGTCGTCAGTTCGTTGGTACAATCATTGAAAACTTTCCATGTCCTGATAATTTTATAGCTACAAAGGTCATCTGGAAAAGTAAGCGGTGGCAAATCATCAAAAGTAATGAGATAGTTGGTGCAATTGTCCTCTGCCGTTGCTGTTCCGGTTTCATTCAAATCATCGACAACTTCACAAGAAACATGCATGCTATCTGGGAAGGTAATCAATGGTGGCGTCGTATCCAAAAAGCTAATGCTTTGGGTACAGGAATTGGTTTGCCCCTGACTATCTGTAACAATAAAAGTACGGATGACGGTGCCTTCTCTTGTACAGGCATCCACATTATCTGTCACGCTCATCGAAATGGAATCAATCAAGCAATTGTCATAGGCATAACCATTGATGCCATCTTGTGTTGCAGGTGGCCACTGTTCCCCAGAAGGAATGGTAATAATGGAACCACCCATCGTGTCGGGAATCGGATACAAATCACATTCCAACGTCAAGTCCGGAGGGCAAATAATCTCGGGATCAATTTTGTCCTGAACCATAACTTCCACCATACATTCATTGTAATTGCCAACGCTATCCCAAACACCGAGAATAACCATGAGGCCACTATCTAAATCACAACAAACTACTGGCGTGCAATCATCAAAAGTAGTCCCTGCACCATCCGCCATGCAAGAATCCATCCGCCTGATTTGCATAGAATCTATACCGCAATTATCGTAAGAACCAGCATCCAATACTGAAGTGCAAACTTGCCCGTCACCATTCCCGTCAAGGGCAACAATAATTTCATCATTACAAATCGCTATTGGGCTGACATCGTCGATAACGGTAACAACATAGTTGCATGATGCGGAATTGCCGCATTCATCTGTTGCGGTAAAACTTAAAGTATGGCTGCCTGGAGTTAGTTCAAAAGGCCCATCTCCAATGCCGAATTCGGTGTTCGATAGTGTAATTGCCACATTTTTATATCACCTCTGGTACGATGCCATTTGTGTAAGTTGCAAAACAATTGTTGTTGTCCGTTGAAATCGTAAGGCTATCCGGACAGGTGATAACTGGTGGAATCAAGTCAACAGTTTCGAGAACTTGGGTGATAATCGTGGAAGTATTCAGGCACATATCAGAAACCACCCAGTTGCGAATAATCTTCTCCGTGTCTCCGCACATATCCAATACCTGATCTCCTTGTGGAATCGCTATGAAGTTACACAGCATATTAAAATAAAGTGGTTCCCCAAAAAGAGTAGGGCCAGGAAAGGAGTCGATACTGGTTGATTGTCCGCAAGGAATATTCATGAAGTTATCCGGAGGAATAACATCATCTAACGTCGGCTGTGTGATAAAAATGTTTTGGGTACAAGTATCCGGATTGTTCATGGCATCAAAGCCAATCCAAGTCCTGACAACTTGACTCAGAAATCCCGAGGTGCAATCCAACTCAAGGGTTTCATCACTATAAGTATAACTGATGGCACTGCAATTGTCCAATGCTGTCGGAAATCCGACGATGCTATCTTGTACGGGTGTGAGATCAGCAACACAATTTACCGTAATATCATCACAAATAATTTCTGGGGCAAGTTTATCTTCGATGTTCAGATAGCCCCAACAGGAGTTACCGGTTCCGGTATCTGCTACCATCGCAATGATGGTTTGTCCGACATACTGACAGTCAATAATTGTCCCATTGATAAGGATATTGTCCGTTGTAAATAAACTAACCACCAGTGGTCCAGGGCAATCATAATCTCCGGAAAGGATCATGTTAGGGACAATTTCAATGGAGCCGGTTTGGTCAATGGAGACATTAAGTTCATTGTTGCATGCTGGCGTGCATGCCTTGTTCATATTTGGTGCTAAATTTAGTCCGAACCCAAATAATAAACAGGTGATCCATGTATTAATTTTGCTTGACATAGGATTATTTTTATAGTACTCTTCCAGCTACCCGAAAAGGGGCAGTACTGTCAAGAACTTCCTGAAGTTAAGGCAACTTAAAATGAATGATTTATTATTTTAAATTAACCTAAATATTTGGGATAAAATAGACTTTTGAAACTATGGGAATTTAGGGTGATGCAGGATAAATATGTTCAGGTCCTTATGTTTGTTAATGTAGTTTATTTAAATTTAATGTTTGATACAATATACTTTATCTCAAAATTAGTACAAAAATTATAAATTAGTATTCCATGAACGCGATATATTGTGACATTAATGTATGTATTTATGTTTTAATGCGCTCCTTTGTTGTACAGGTTTATGTAATAAAATTGTAACTTTATGTCGGTTGCATAAAATCAGTAAGAATTGCAAGAATAAAATATTTGAACTTTTATGTTTGTATAATTTTGTATCCAAAAAATATACCATAACTTTAACCACGTATAATTTTTGTCAACTTAACTTTGCCTGATTTTAGATCCCCTACAAAAGTAGTAGGCCAGAATGGATAAAGCAAGTCTAAAATCTAGCGTCTAATAATCTAAAGTCTAACATCTAATAAAACCCTCATGCTCAGTATTCTAATCTTCTTCGTAATCGGCCTGTTCATCGCGCTAGTATTCCTAAATGTCTACTTCCGTTACAAAGTTCTAAAATCCTACAGGCTATTGATTAAAAACAGAATTGAATTCTCCGCGGTTCATTTATTTAATAAAGAAAAAATGGCCGCAGAAATATTGCCCAAATACCCACAACATCAGGACATCATAAAAGAGTTTGCCAGCCATTTTGATTATTCCCTCAAAATGGCCTCCGTCATCATCACCCTGATTACCATTCTAGGCGGCATACTGATGTATTTTAGGGAGTAAGTTTACAAGCATAGAAAAGAAATTGCGCGAGAGCAACCCTCTCAGGGGGCAGGGTGTGCGAGGGCAGAATTTCTCTTTGTACCAAAATATTATTTATTTACAAACATCTCCTATCAAAATAAAACAATCATGAAACTTTTACTTAATTTTACATGCACATTGTTATTGTTTCTCATGACAATTGCTGCTGTGGCCCAAGAAAACATCACAGTGCAAACCATTGAATTAGATAGTGACCTGCGAGTTGGTGTTTTTGAATTTCCAAATAACCCCAACGAAACCTATCGCAAAATCCTGATGAAGTATCAGGTGCGTTGTCATGATGCGGCGGTAGGAACCGGTAATGTGGGTTGCCGAGAATGGGATTACCATTGCAATACGGTTATTACAGATTCTTCTAGGGTGGACTCTTTGCAAAGAACACATCCTTCCCATCTTGTTTCCAATTTTTCTGGGACTAATTTTGCATACAGCAATAGTCCGACTTTTAATGAAATCCAGTTTGTACAACACGAAACGATGTTGGAAGGCAATATTACCAATCATGAAGTTGGAACAGGAACAGCACCTTCAAATATTTCGTTGGGAACATCTCAGCCCGTCCGTAAAACACATCACCTCATCAAGGGAAGTGATCTAGTTGCAGCCGGATTAACGGCCGGCAATCTGGATGGCCTGTCTTTGGATATTACTGAAGTTGGAACAACGCTTGATTTTCTCAAAGTAAGGATCAGGGAAACCAACCGAGAATTTCTTGATCCCGAAGATTTATTGTTAACTGGTTTCACGGAAGTCTATTTTAAAAATACACCCGTAGAAAACTTAGGAATATTGAGTTTGCCTTTTTATAATGCTTTTACTTGGAATGGGACGAATAATATTATTGTCGAAATTAGCTATAATAATGACACTGCGGGAAACGATCATGTTATTCCTGGAACGATGCAAGATTATGATGCTTCGGTCAGTAGTGCTATTGCGGATGGCAACTTGAATTTTTCCGGCACCGGTTATATCCGTGTACCCGATGCGGCCTTGGATGCAATTAGTGATGGCTTTACTTTTTCTTGTTGGGTTTATGGCGATCCCGATGTCCTTCCGGCAAATACAACTTTATTCGAGGCGCTTGATGCTGATGGGCAGCGGCAAATTAATGTACACCTGCCTTGGTCGGATTCGAGGGTGTATTGGGATTGTGGGAACGACGGTTCCGGTTATGATAGAATTGACAAGGCGGTGAATGCAACGAATTTTGAAGGGAAATGGAACCATTGGGCTTTTAGCAAAAATATCAATACAGGAGTTATGGCGATTTACCTTAATGGTACGGTTTTCCACAATGGTGGGTTTAACATCAAACCGATTGGAGAATTGGCAACCATGAGGATCGGCCAATCCGCAACGGGAAGTAATCTCTATCATGGTAAAGTGGATGAAGTCCGAATTTGGAATAAAGCACTGGATGAAGCTACAATTGCTGATTGGATGTTCAAACCTGTTGACGATACGCATCCAGACTATAACAGTCTAATTGCATATTATCCACTTGATGAAGGGGACGGTAATCTTGCTGTAGATGCCAGCTCCTTTGGTAATGATGGAGCGCTGATGGATTCTCCCGTAAGGGAAATGTTGCGACCAGCACATTTTTATAAAAATTTTGAAGTAAGTACAGTCTTGCCTAACGTTACTTTTATGCAAGGTGCAGAGAATATTATTGATAATGAAATTGTAGTTTCAGACCAGCTCGAAACCAGTCCACATGTTATTCGCACTTATGACATTGTCGATGGGGAACTGAGTTTAGTAAATACGACAACCGTCTGGCCATCGGGAGACTTGTCTATTTTTGATGAAGCTGGAAGTGAAATTGGTTCTAATTATGTGGCGCCGGATGCAATCATCGATATCGGAACCTTATATTACTATGATCGTTTTCCTGCTCGCTACGAAATCTTATCTTTTATCACACCTTACGGCAACGGACTTGATCTGGGCCAAGAAGGAAAAGTGTGGACTTTTGATGTAACCGATTTTGCGCCAATTCTAAAAGGATCAAAGCAACTGTCTATCGAAGGTGTTGGAAAAAATAGCGAAGAATACGATATAAAATTTATCTTCATTCCGGGAACGCCGCCGCGAGATGTCAAGGACATTCAACAACTGTGGCCGATTCGTCCGGCTGCTGGAATTTGGTACGGCTTCGGGATGCAGGCCATTATGGATGATGTTAGTTTTGAACCTCGGCAAGTTTCCTTGAGTGCGGAAGGTAGTGCTTTTAAACTTCGTTCTGCCATTACGGGACATGGACAAAATGGCGAATTTGTACCACGAACCCATTACCTGAATCTTGATGGTGGTGCGAATGAATTTGAATATGAGGTTTGGAAAGAGTGTGCAGAAAATCCGATTTACCCACAAGGTGGAACTTGGATTTTTGATCGCTCCGGTTGGTGTCCGAGTATGGAGACAGATGTGCATGAATTTGAAATTACGGATCATGTTACCCCAGGTGGAAGTGTCGAAATAGATTATGGTATTACGGGTAATGTGATGTTAGATGCAGACTACAGGGTGGCGAATCAATTGGTTACTTATGGAGAACCGAACTTTTCCCTCGATGCTAGTTTGGAAGATATAAAAAGGCCTTCTACAAAAGTAGAACATGCTCGGATGAATCCGGTTTGTGATGACCCAGTAGTGACCATCCGAAACACGGGGGCAACACCGCTTACCAGTTTGAAAATAGAATACCGAATGATTGGCGGCTACACCTTGTCATATGATTGGACGGGTAACCTTGCTTTTCTAGAATCAGAGGATGTGATTTTGCCTGTGGATGATTATACTTTCTTTATTGTACCGGAAGAAAGTTTTGAATTCGAAGTAAAGATTATGGAACCCAATGGTGGCGTGGATGAATATGCGGATAATAATGAAATATTGACACCGATGGTTTTCCCGCCTGGGGAAGATTATGAAGGAACCCTTGCCGTCCGAATTTTTACCAATAATCGGGCAAGTGAAAACAGTTATACGATTAAGGATCAATTCGGGAATATTGTGTTGGAGAGAAATGGTTTTAGCAACGCGACTAGTTATATAGATGACATTGAGTTATCCGATGGCTGCTACCGAATCGAGCTGGCCGATACAGGTGATGATGGGTTGGACTTTTGGTATTGGGCTGCTATAGGACAAAATGTTGGTAGTGGATCTTTTGCGCTGCTAAAAAATAATATTCCTATAAAATCTTTTGAACCTGATTTTGGAGACAATATCTTTTTTGATTTTTATGTCGGCTCTCCGGTTGGGACGGAAGAGACAGCAGCCTTGAAGTCTTTTTTTAGTGTTTATCCCAACCCCGCTTCCGGTAAAGTTTTTGTAGATCTTGTTGGGTTTGAATACAAACCAATGGCAGTACAAGTTGTGGATTTAACTGGAAGAATTGTAACGGAGAAAACATTCGTCGCTTCTGGTGAAAGCAATCGTCAATTGGAATTGGATGTGAATGCCCTTCCCGGTGGTATGTATTATATTCGGGTGAATGATGGGGAAGTGATGCGTACAAGATCGCTTGTAGTAAATCGGTAGGGCGCTGTTGTGAATATGAAATGGCTAGCAGATTACTGTCCTCATTTTTTAGAATATAATTTTTTTCTTTCAAAGAAATCCTCCTTGGTTCTATACCCCAAGGAGGATTTTTTCGTTAATTTTTAGTGGAAAAACACAAGCAACATGACAGTGTTTACGAAAACCATACATGAGATTTTGGCTTAATTTTTTCTATAAAATACACGGAAATGTTTTGACAATAAATCCATACAAAACAACAACGAAATATAAACTTTAAAAGCTTTCCTCCCTTCTAAATTAGAATCTTGTTTTTGTAATTATTTTGTTACAAAATCTCCTCCTTTTTACATTATATATTGATTTTAATATAAAAATTTGAACAATATGGAATTATTTAAAAAGTACTTTGCCAAAAGTGTGTTAATTATCGGATTGCTTGGTTTGAATTTTACTGTGCAGGCGCAGCTAAAGATTGCGGAAGCCAGCGAAATGGGTTCTATGGATCCTTCGGCTGCTTTGGAGATCAGTTGTATAGATAAAGGAGTGCTTATGCCTCGAATGACAACAGCGCAAAGAGAAGCGATTGCTAGTCCAGCTGAGGGGCTTATGGTGTATGATACGGATGCGCAAGATTTATATGTGAGGAAAGGCACGGCGTGGGCTACAGCCGGAGGAGAGGCTGTGACTAGAAAGCTAACCAGTCTTAGCGATATCAAAACGCCTGCTGCGGGGACTTCTTTCCCTGGAGAGTTGGTGCAGTTGGAATTAGCGGGTGATGAATGCGACGGAGATGTGTATGTGAATCAGGCAAAGGCCGATGCAGATACTCCGATTTATGTAAGGGTAGGACTGAAGAGCATGACTACTGCGGATAGAACTGCCGCTGCTGCTACTGGATGTCTTGCGACAATGTATGAAATAGTTTATGATACAGATGAAGGTAAATTATATGTCAACACGGCTGCCACTGGTGATGTTCCGGTATGGATGGATATGTCAGGGGCGACCGTTGCTATGCTGGAGGATGCGGATAGCAACACCACAATTGAAGTGGAGCAAAGTGCGAATGAAGATAAAATCCGCCTGACGACAAATGGCGTGGAGCGTTTAAGGGTTGATGAATTGGGGGTGCAATCGGAAGCGACAATTGATCTGGCGAATCCGGTAGAGGCACCAGCATCTGCGAGCGAAACAACGCACTTCTGGAATAACGCTACAGATGGTTATTTTAGAGCGGTAACCTTAACCACTGCCGGAGGAACATTGACGGCTGCCGGAGATGAGTTGGATGCTGCAGAAATTGGCAAGGCTTCTTTTGCTGCTGGAATTAATACAAAGGCCAAAGGAATGGGAGCGGTTGCCCTTGGTGTGAATGCGAGTGCAACGGCGGATTATGCCATTGCGTTGGGCTGGGAAGGTATTGTTGCCGATGGTGCACGCTCTCTTGC
>JAHDGC010000880.1 GCA_020627865.1 Saprospiraceae bacterium
TGAATTTCTCCTGATTCTCAAAAGGATAATGCCATTGAGCATAAGGCATGGAACCACTATCGAACCAAACATCTATCAAATCCAATTCCCTACGCATTTCTTCCCCTTTGCTGCTCACCAAAATCACGTCATCAATATAGGGACGGTGCAGATCTTTGGGAACAGACTGGCTAAGGCCTAATTTTTCATTGGCCTTATTGACCTCATTTTGCAATTGCGCAACAGAGCCAATACAAAGTTCTTCCGAAGCATCGGCAGTTCTCCAAATGGGTAACGGAATACCCCAAAAACGAGAACGGGAAAGGTTCCAATCCTGCAAGTTATCCAGCCAAACCCCAAAGCGCCCCGTTCCGGTATGCGCCGGTTTCCAGTTGATGGTTTTGTTCAGTGCCGACATTCTTTCCTTTACGGAAGCGGCTTTTACAAACCAAGAATCCAGCGGATAATACAAAATCGGTTTATCTGTCCGCCAACAATGTGGATAATTGTGTTCATATTTTTGCACATTGAAGGCCTTGTTTTCTTCTTTCAGTTTGATACAAATATCAATATCGACACTGCGGTAATTTTCTTCATTTTTATAATCCTTCACGTAGCGTCCCGCAAAATCGGTAACTTCCTCCACAAATTTCCCTTGCTTATCCACGAGGGTTAAGGCACCCACACCATACTTTTTGGCCACCTTCATATCATCCGCACCGAAACTTGGAGCGATGTGGACAATTCCGGTACCATCTTCGGTAGAGACAAAATCGCCAACAAGGACATGGAAAGCGGTTCCGTCTGTTGGTTGGACATAAGGCAAGAGTTGCTCATAGGCGATGCCTTCAAGATCGGCACCTTTATATTCGCCGGTAATCCGGTACGGGATTTTTTTATCTTCTGGCTTGTAGGCTTCCATATCCAGTTCGGCCTGTTCTGGTTTGAACCATTTCTGTACCAATGCTTTGGCCATGATGAGGTTTACCGGAAGTTTGGTATAAGGATTATAGGTTTGGATACGGACGTAATCTATTTTTTTGCCTACGGCCAAACCTGTATTGGAAGGCAATGTCCAAGGCGTTGTCGTCCAAGCGAGGAAATAAACATCACCGTTGGTCACACCATCAAAAAGGAAAGTAGATTTGTCATCCTTAATCGCTTTGAATTGCGCAACAGCGGAAGTATCCTTGACATTTTTGTAGCAACCGGGCAGGTTCAATTCGTGCGAACTCAATCCCGTTCCCGCTGCTGGGGAATATGGCTGGATGGTGTAGCCTTTGTACATTAAGTCCTTGTCGTAAAGTCTTTGCAACAAATTCCACACGGATTCAATGTAATCATTTTCAAAAGTGATATACGGATGATCCAAGTCCACCCAATATCCCATTTTTCGGGTAATGTCATCCCATTGATCCTTGAAACGCATGACGGTTTCGCGGCATTTTTGGTTGTATTCATCCACCGTGATCTTGGAACCGATGTCTTCTTTAGTGATGCCCAACTCTTTTTCCACATTCAACTCGATGGGCAAGCCGTGTGTATCCCAACCGCCTTTTCTTTCCACCCGTTTTCCTTTCATACTGTGGTAACGACAAACCAAATCTTTGACAGTTCGAGCCATAACATGGTGAATACCCGGTTTCCCATTGGCGGACGGCGGGCCTTCGTAAAAAACAAAGCTATTTTCCTTGCTCCGCTGTTCAATACTTTTATCAAAAATGCCCTGCTCTTCCCAGAAGGCCAGGATTTCTTTGTCGATTTCAGGTAAGTTAAGTCCTTTAAATTCTCTATACATCACGGTGTTTATTTTAATGTAGCGTCGCAAAGCATTGCGACGTTTAGTATATGGTTTACGATGTTTAAATTATTTCATCTCCTTACGGATACTGTTTTTAAACGAAAGTTTGCAAATATAGTTAAGTATTTTACGAAAAAGGAAAAGTCACCCTGCAAAACACTGTTTTCCCTATGGATTCCAAGGGGAAATGAGATTTCTTCCGTTTTACATAAACAAAAAGCTCTGACAAAATCAATCTGTCAGAGCTTTTTGTTGGCATTATGAGCATCCTTTACAGATTGTCTTGGCAATTGTAAATAATAATGCTAATAATTATATTGGTGGATTGTCCTTTCATTTTCTAATATTATGGTTCAAAATTATGTATAAAAACTTATAAAGTCAAGTGACGCACATATGAGCAGCATAATTCCTATGGAAACAAATAGAACTTTATCAGTAAAGTTCAGTAACAAATTTTAGAATTCTGGGACTGCTGCATAGCTTAATTTCAGCAATCTTGCCTTTCGCAACTCTTTTTTCACATCGTTTATGATGCCCATTTTCACCTGCTGATCTACTTTTAGTGAGGTCGTCAATAAGGGATGTAAATTTTCATCTTTGGTAGCCAAAACCCGCTGCATGGCAGGCTCAAGGTCTTTTACTTGGACAAAAGCGTCATTAATCTGTATTTTGGGTGCCGTTCCAAACGCAGGATTACGAGCTTTGCCAACATAGATATGATTTACAAGGGAGCGATGTTCTAAGGTTGTCAACTCTGTAGCTGATGGCAATACTATTTTTAATAATTCTTGCTTTCGCAAAACCGTTGTCACCATGAAAAAGAACAGCAACATGAAGATAATGTCTGGTAGAGAAGCTGTACTGATCGCTGGTTTTGATTTTTTATGGCTTATTATTTTTTTCTGCATGATTTTTTTGTTTAATGGTTGGGGTCACAATTTTTTATTTATTTCCCAGCCATTTTATGGCTGCCTGCCTGACAAGTCACGCAGACAGGGCAATGATATGTCGTTCCGATGGAACTCATATTTAAATGCGTAACCCAATGAATTTTTATATGATTTGAATCTTTTTCACCAAAAGTTATCAAAGTTCCTTTATCCTTGCCCAAAATCACTAGGTTCGGCTTCCGAAATCACCATCGGGATCTTTTTCTTAATGGCTCGTTGCTCCTTTACCGTGAGGTTATTGAAGGTATTTCCATATTGTCGCCTTCCTTCTATATCCCATAATCCATGATAGGCTGATTTC
>JAHDGC010000881.1 GCA_020627865.1 Saprospiraceae bacterium
CATAGTTTGCGGTATATTCCCACCGAGTGTGTTGCCCTGTAAATGAAGTTCGGAAAGATTGCCTAAGTTTCCGATGCTTTTCGGTATGCTCCCGTTCAAATTATTGTTGCTTAGATTGATAAGACTAATGTTGCTTAAGCTTCCAATGCTAATAGGGATATTACCTGCTAAAGTGTTTTCGTTTAACAAGAGGATAGAAAGATTACTGAGGTTGCGAATGCTTTGTGGTATGCTTCCCGTTAAGTTGTTGTTTTGTAATATCAATTCATTCAAGTTGCTGAGATTGCCAATGGTCTCTGGCATACTACCTGCCAAACTGTTGAATCCCAAATCTAGGATGGTTAATTGACTTAAATTGCCAATACCTTCAGGAATATTTCCATTCAAATTATTACTCCCTAAAGAAAGCTCAACAACGCATCCTCCGCCGTCTAACGTTACGCCATTCCAGGTCGTCATCGGTAAGCCTAAATTCCAACTACTGGTCCAACTTGCCCCGCCGGTTGCATTATACAAATCCACCAAGGCCAAGGAATCCTGCTCTCGGCAGTTTGATGTTGGATCGATGTAAATAGGATTGCTTTGTAAGACCAAATTATTTAGGCCATTATCATTTTGTGTTATAAAACTATTGCTTATTTCACAATAATAAGTGCCTGCTTGTGTGATGAGTAGGGTACTGTCTCCAGTAGTACTGTTGCCATATGGCGCATTGTTTCTGTACCAGGTATATGTATTGTTGAGTAGGTCGCCGGGTTTTACATAAAGTTTATTGTTCGACCGATAGGTGTGTATGCTTTTCTGTGTTGTGTACTGGAAATAGTCAATGTTAATGTTGTAGGCTGGTTTTAAATCGCTGAATCTATACAGGTTGTTTTGTAAGGATAAACTGTATAAACCTGCAAATTCCTGAGGGATGTATCCCGAAAGATTATTGTTGTCAAAATAAATATCATCCAGACTTTCGATATTGCCGATACTGCCGGGTAGCCAACCTGTTAGATTATTGCTGGATAAGTTTAAGGAAATTAGCGTACCGCTTCCGCCGAACCCGAGACCATACCAATTTTCCATGGGTTCGTCCAAGTTCCAAGAATTTGTCCAAAACGCTCCACTAGTGGTGTGGTATAATTCCACTAGGGCTAGAGAATCGTCTTTCCGAGATCGGATATTTTCTGTAGGGACGGGACCAAAATAATTTAAAGCATCAAATAAATTTAACCGCCCTCCTGAAATGGTAAAATTCTGTAAGGCAGCAACGGGGTCTGCACTGTTGAGGATAGCTTCCTTGATTTCTGCCACGGTCTTCATGGGGTGTTTTTGCCATAACAAGGCACATGCGCCTGCTACATGTGGGGCGGCTTGTGAGGTTCCAGAAATAGCAAAATATGTATTGTTCGGACGACAACTATATATGGCATCACCAGGAGCGGCTATATCTACAATGTTTTGACTGATATTGGACGATGGCCAAATGGCATCATAGCGATTGGTGGCCGTAACTACGATCTTGTTTTCACTAGTATAGGATGCTGGATAATAGTTGTTGAAATTTAAGTTAAGCGCAGAATTCCCGGCAGCAGCGATAAAAAGATGATCGTTATCGGCAGCATTTTGCATGGCCAATTCCATAGTCATACAATATCCATAACTACCCCAACTGTTGTTGCTAATGGGGATATTCATACGCACGGCATAATCCAAAGCATCGGCAGCATCAGCAACTCTTCCGTTGTCATTCCCGTCCAAAAATTTCAGGGCGGCCATTTGTACATCCCAACATACACCACTAATCCCAAAGTCATTATTGCCATCGGCACCCAAAATGCCGGCAACATGTGAACCATGAAAGGAACCATCATCGGAAGGGTCATTATCATTATCAACAAAATCCCAACCGACGAAATCATCTATATAACCATTACCATCATCATCAATATTATTTTCATCATCAGGATCAAATACCCATTGGCCACCGATGAATTCTAAAACACGGCCATCGCCATCTGCATCTTCTGCGAGGTTTTGCCAGATATTGTTCACAAGGTCTTCGTGCTGCCAATCTATACCAGAATCTATAACCGCTACAACAACAGACTCTGCACTGGTTGCTATATTCCAAGCTTCTTGGGCATCAATGTCTGCATCTTCAACGCCACCTTCTTGGCCAATATTATGTAAAGACCATTGTTGGAAGAAATCTGGGTCTATAGGGGTGCGTTCTGATCTTGTGGGAGCCTTGCCTTGTTGTCTGTCTAATCTGGTTGAAAGTCTCAAATTATCGACAGCATTAGAATGGGTCGTGTGTGCATAATAATTCGGTTCCACAAAATCGACATCAGGATGATTTTGATAGTCTCGAATCAGATCTTCGATGCAGTTTTCTTCTTCGCAAACTTCCCAAAGGGCAACACCGATGTTGGAGAATTCTTTTTTGCTCACAGCATTTAATCGCGTCTTTAAGTTTGCTTTTTGGTTGGCTGTTCTATTGGGTTTAAACTTGATTAAGATTTCATTTGGGGCATAAGTTGCTTGGGCAGAAATGGTGTTTCCTGTGCCGATGAGTAGAACTAGGAAAAGGGTGTAAATTTTGAATTTCATTTTGTGTTATTTTTATTTTTTTAATGATTGATGTCAGTAACTGAATTTTGCAGGAATAGGTTTACCAAACGTTCGATGTTCGATAAACCCATTTTATTGTTCTTCTGTTTTTTTGTTTACCGTAAAGACGCGATCCATCGCGTCTTTACGGTAAACGTCTAATTTCCGCAGGCGTCGATTTCGATGGATAACTCTACGCCAGATTCCACCGTGAAGCCCGGCAATAAATCAATATGATCTCCGGCTTGCAAGATGGCATTTGTTCCATCAAGTACTTTACCATTGCTGGTAATTTTAACCCCTGCCTGATGTAATCCACTAGGGACACTATTCACGAGCGCAATAGTAGGTGGGCAGGTGGTTTCACCACAATCTACCAGAAAACCGTTTTCATCATACAGTGGGATAAATTGTCTTTCGATTTCAATGG
>JAHDGC010000882.1 GCA_020627865.1 Saprospiraceae bacterium
TAAGGCGACCTTTTCCCTTGCTGAGGCTACATTCGATAAACAAAATATCTCCCCCGACCCTTGTCCAAGCTAGGCCAATCGCAACACCGGCAGGATGTGGTCCTTGATAGCGATCTTTCGAGAATTTCACAGGGCCCAAAATATCCTTAAGTTCCTCCAGTTTTATGGCAACATTATAAGACTCTTCCATAGCCACTTTCTTCGCAACAGACCTCATCACACTCGCCACCTGCCGATTCAAACTTCGCACTCCTGATTCCCGAGTATATTCCTGAATGATTTTTTCTATTACAACATCTTTTAGCTTGATGTCCTTAGCTTCCAAACCATGCTCTACTCTTTGTTCTTTTATCAAGTGTCTTTTGGCAATTTCCACCTTCTCTTCAATAGAATATCCACCAATTTGAATGATTTCCATTCTATCCAATAGCGCGGGCTGGATAGAGGACAAAGAATTTGCCGTAGCAATAAAAAGTATCTTTGACAAATCGTACTCTATATCTAAATAATTATCATGGAAGTTGGAATTTTGCTCGGGATCGAGGACTTCCAGCAAAGCAGAAGACGGATCGCCACGGAAATTACTCCCAACCTTATCTATTTCATCTAAAATAAAAACGGGATTAGAAGATTTTACTTTTTTCAAGGATTGAATAATACGTCCCGGCATCGCACCGATATATGTTTTCCGATGTCCTCGGATTTCAGATTCATCATGCAAACCGCCCAAGGACATCCGGACAAATTTTCTTTTCAAGGCATTGGCAATGGATTTTCCTAAAGAAGTTTTTCCGACACCGGGAGGGCCAACCAAGCACAAAATAGGCGCTTTCATATCCCCTTTCAGTTTCAAAACCGCGAGGTGCTCCAAAATCCGTTCTTTCACTTTTTCCAGACCAAAATGATCCTTATCTAGAACCTGCTTCACCTTTTTCAGGTTAAAATTATCTTTGGTATATTCTTCCCAAGGCAAATCCAGCATCAGCTCCAAATAATTGAGCATTACAGAATACTCCGCCACCTGTGGATTAATTCTCTTAACCTTTTTTAATTCTTTTTGGAAAATGCTATAAATCTCCTTAGACCATTTTTTCTCCCTACCCCGCTCTGCCAGTTTCACCACTTCCTCATCCTGGGGGTTTTGCCCTAGTTCTTCCTGAATGGTTTTCAATTGCTGATTCAGGAAATAATCCCTTTGTTGCTTTTCAATGTCCGTACGAACCTTGCTCTCAATCTGATCTTTTAATTCCAGCAATTGCAATTCGCTATCCATAAACTCCAAAATACTTTCCGCTTTTTCCTGGAGGTTATTGCATTCGAGCAAAGCCTGTTTCTCCTTAACCTTAATACCCAAATTAGATGCAATAAAATTGAGCAAGAAACTTTCTCTATTAATGTTTTTCAACATTACATTTGCTTCGGCCGGAATATTAGGAGAAAGACCAATGATTTGATAGGCTAAATCCCGGATAGATGCTATTAACGCATCGAACTGCATGTCAAACTCGATATCATCATACTCGACAACTTCGACTTCCCCTTTAAGATAGGGAGCATGCGTTAACATTTTAGAAAGTCGAAATCGCTTTTTACCACGAATAATTGCTGTAGCCGTTCCGTCCGGCATTTTAAACAGTTTGATAATTTGCGCTATGGTTCCAACGCTATAAAGATCCTCTACTTTAGGATCCTCATGTTTATGATCTTTTTGAGACAATACCCCAACAATTCGGTTATTGCTATAAGCTTCGGTAATCGCTTTTATAGATTTTTTCCGACCTACAGTAATAGGGATCAAAATTCCAGGAAAAAGCACTGTATTCTTCAGGGCAAGGACGGGCAACACTTCGGGGAACATCGACCCAGTGGTCGCATCATCTTCATCATCCATTGTAAACAATGGCATAAAATCAGCGTCTTCATCTATTCTGTGCTGCACAAATAATTCATCAAACATGCTCATATATGGTAGAGTGTAATTATTTTTTAAAATGACAAGTTGTCAGAGCTTTAGTGAAACTATAATATTAAAATAGTTTGGTCAACTAGTATGCCATGTACAAATAAGGTGTATTTTTGGCATAAAGATCACCCTAAGGAATGCCATAACATGATTCCAGCATCAAAAACAAGACATAAAGACAGGTTGAGATGACTACTATCGAAATGGCCTAGCATTTCCATTTGGCCCACCATTCTTAAAATCATAAAGGCAAAATCAAGCGAAATGGCTGACAAGTAAAGCACACACAATATCACACAAAATGTGCTGCAAGTTAATCAAACCGACTGAAAAGGGCTATTAAAAAAAGTCATTTAATAGACAGTGGGTGAAAAATTTGAAAATTAATGTGATAAAAGTCAAATGTTCTAGCTCAGTGCAACTTCCTCCTCTACCGTTTCGACCTCTCCTGCATCTACAGCTTCATCTTTTTCAATTTTCAGGTTTTCGATAATAAATTCCTGTCGATCCGGTGTATTTTTCCCCATGTAGTAACTGAGAATTTGTTCAATGCTGGTATCGGCTCTTAAGATAACGGGTTCTAGGCGAATGTCTTCACCGATGAAACCACCAAACTCTGATGGGGAAATCTCTCCAAGCCCTTTAAATCGGGTAATTTCAGGCTTGCCCCTTAATTTCTTAATGGCCTCTTGTTTTTCTCTTTCACTATAACAGTAAAAAGTTTTCTGTTTATCCCGCACCCTGAATAGTGGCGTATCAAGGATAAAAAGATGGCCATTTCGCACCAATTCCGGGAAGAATTGAAGGAAAAAAGTCAGGAGTAATAAACGGATATGCATACCATCAACATCAGCATCTGTGGCTATAACGACTCTATTATAACGTAAATCGTCTAGGCTATCTTCTATGTTGAGCGCATGTTGTAGTAAGTTAAATTCTTCATTTTGATAAACTACTTTTTTGGTCAAGCCATAACAATTTAAGGGCTTACCCCGCAAGCTAAAAACAGCTTGGGTCGAAACATCTCTAGCCTTCGTAATAGAACCACTCGCAGAGTCTCCCTCTGT